>NZ_KV787138.1:109111-109288 GCF_001807025.1 Corynebacterium sp. HMSC11E11
GGGGGGGGGATGGCGCGGGGCGTCTAACCCGGCTTCGGGGGGGGTGAGCCGGGGGCGGCCGCACTGTATATCGGGGCCAGCCAGGACAAGTATGACACAACACCAGAAGGCTGCCAACCCGAGCCTAGATGTACCCGGCCATCAGGTTGGTAGCGGCGAGCCTGGTTGATTGAGCGA
>NZ_KV787139.1:0-11809 GCF_001807025.1 Corynebacterium sp. HMSC11E11
CGCACATGATGTCGGCGGGTCGTGCGCGTCGTCGTCTTGTTCGGACGTGATCGACGTCGCGTGGTTCAGGGGCGGGGGAAGCGGTACTCCACGTTTTCGCCGTCGCGGATTTCGACCGACGGTTTGCCGGTGACCTCGAGGGCGACGGCCAGCGAACGGCCGTCGGCGCCGACGTCGTAGGTGATGCGTTCGTTGGCGATGGACGTCACGGTCACCGTGGCCCGGTGCAGCCAGGGGTGGCGGCGGCGCAGTCCGATGAGCTGCCGGTGGGCGTCGTGCATCCAGTTGCCGAGGGAGGACAGTTCCTCCGGCGTGGCCGGGAAGACGGGCCGGACCTGGTCGTCGCCGCCGAAGCGTTCCTCCTTCACGCCGGTGTAGCCCTGCTCGTCGCCGTAGTAGATCAGGGGGATGCCGCCGACGGTCATGAGCACCACCAGCGCCAGCACGGCCTTGTCCTGGCCGACCCGGGAGGCGATGCGGGTGACGTCGTGGTTGCCCACGAAGGTGACGGGGACGAACGACTCGAGGAACGCGTCGTGCCGGCCGAGGGTCCACTCGAGCTCGTAGAAGTTGTGGTCCTTCAACGCCGACCACGTGGCCTTCCACAGCTCGTACTCCGTGACGGAATCCATGGTGGACCGGGTGACGATGTCGACGTAGTCGCCGTGGATGACCTCGCCGTAGACGAACGCGTGCGGGAAGTCGGCGCGCACCGACGGCAGCACCCGGGCCCAGAAATCGGGGTCGACGGCGTAGGCGGCGTCGAGGCGCCACCCGTCGATGCCGCGCTCGAGCCAGTGGCGCATGACCGACTCGACGAACTCGGCCGTCTCGGGCGCCCGGTGGTCGAACTCCACCAGATCCAGGTGCCCCTCGAAACAGGGCGCGGTCGGCTCCTCCCCCGAACGGTCGACGTCGAAAAGCTTCGCGGACGCGGAATCCGGATCGTCGAGCGCCTCGCGGAACATCGGCGCCTGCGACGACAGGTGGTTGAACACGCCGTCGAGCAGAACCTTGATGCCGCGCTCGTGGGCGGCGGCGATGAGCCGGTCGAACGCCGCGTCGTCGCCCAGCCGACGGTCGATGCGGAAGTAGTCGAGGGTGTCGTAGCCGTGGGTCGCCGACTCGAAGATCGGGCCGAGCTGCAGGACGTTGAGCCCCAGCTCCTGCACGTAATCCAGCCAGTCGATCAGGTGGTCCAGCCGCGCGGTTCCCGGTGCGGCCGCCACCGCGGCATCGGACTCGTCGCCGTGGACGGGGGCGCCGGTGAAACCCAGCGGGTACACGTGCCAGCCGATGGCGTGCTCGAGCCAATCGGGCGTGGTGCGGGAGATGCTCATGCCCCCACCTTTACCATCACCGCGGTCTTTCCCGGCCGGGTCATTCCTTGCCGTCGAGCGACGCCTCCCGTGCCTGGCCCCGGGCTTCTTCCGAGATGTGCGGCTCGCGGGGCCCGCCTGCGTCGCCGACGGGGGCGGGGGCGGGGCCGGTGCCGGCGCCGTGGAATTCACGACGGTCGCGCTGCTCACCGGCCTTCGACTCGGGCACCCGCAGTCCGGAAGTCGCCGGCCGCGGCGGAACGGCCCCGGCGGCGGGCATCACGGTCTCCTGCTGCGGGCGGCTCGGGGGCAGCGGCAGGCCGGGGGCGAGCGCGTCGAGCGCGATCTGCACCTCCACCTTCACGCCGGCCGACATGGCGCGCTCGGCGACGTCGTAGCGGGAGTTGTGCAGGAAGTAGGGCATCCCGTTTTCGGGCCCGCCACCGCCGAGGAACATGTAGCAGCCGGGCACTTCGCGGGAGAAGTAGGAGAAATCGTCCGACGGCGCCCACGGTTCGGCCTCGAACACCCGGTTCGGGCCGATGGCGCGGGTGGCGGCGTGCCAGGCGCGGTCGGAGGCGACGTCGGCGTTGACCACCATCGGGTACGGCGTCTGCCATTCGAAGGTGGCGGTGGCGCCGTGGCCGTGGCAGATGCCGGTGACCAGCGTCTCGATGCGCCCGCAGATCGACGCCCAATCCTCTTCGTCGATGGAGCGGATGGACACCTCCAGCCAGGCCGTGTCGGGGATGACGTTGCCCGCTTCGCCGGCGTGGAGGGAGCCGACGTTGACGATGTTCATGTGCTTCGGGTCGAGGTTGCGGCTGACGATCGTGTTCAACATGACCGTCACCTCGCTGGCGACCATGACGGGGTCGACGGACAGCTGGGGGTTCGACGAGTGGCCGCCGCGTCCCCGGATGGAGATGGAGACGATGCCGGACATCGTGGACACCCGGCCGCGGCAGATTCCGACGTGCCCGATGGGGTGCGGGGCGACGTGGAAGGCGTAGACCTCGTCGAGGTCGTCGGCGGCGCCGAGGGCGACGAGTTCGCGGGCGCCGCCGGGCAGCATTTCCTCGGCGTGCTGGAACAGCAGTTTGACGCGGCCGTGGAGCCGGTCGCGCATGTCCTGCAGGATGCGGGCGGTGCCCAGCAGCATGGCGGTGTGGACGTCGTGGCCGCAGGCGTGCATGACGCCGGCGTTGTGCGACGCGAAGGGCAGGCCCGTCTCCTCCTTGATGGGCAGGGCGTCGATGTCGGCGCGGTACCCGATGGTCCGGCCGGTCGCCGGGTCGCCGGCGGTGCCGGTGATGGTGCCCACCACCGACGTCGGGGTCAGGCGGACGGTGTCGATGCCCCAGTCCTCGAGCAGCCCCTCGATGAAGTCGGCGGTGGCGTACTCCTGGAAGCTCAGTTCGGGGTTTTGGTGGAGGTGGCGGCGCCATTCGATGATCTCGCCCAGCGGCACCTCGAATGTCGCGGCGGGCCCGGGGGCGGGCTCGGCCGTGGGGTCGAAGGCCATGCCTTCGTGGGTGCGGGGGTCCGTCATGTGGCGGGTCCTTGTCTGCCTGCGGGAACGTCGGTCCATGCTTGGCGACGGCCACCGTGCTCGCCATCGCCGTGTTCCCCGACACTATGCGGCGGGCGGATCACCGTGCCACCGTTCGGGGGAAACGAGGGGCCTCGGGGACGGGCTCAGGCGCCGGTCCAGTAGGCGCCGATGATGCGGGCGAGCCACCACGGGTCCTTGACGCCGCACATCTCGCGGGGCGAGTGCATCGACAACATCGCCGCGCCGACGTCGACGGTGGAGATGCCCAGTCGCGTTGCGGTGATCGGGCCGATCGTCGAGCCGCAGGGCTTCTGGTTGGAGGAGACGAAATACTGCACGGGGATGGTCTCCCCCGCCTCCTGCGCGGCCGCCGAGGTGACGCGTTCGAACATGCCCTGCCCGACGGCGTCGGTGGCGTAGCGCTGATTGGCGTTGATCTTCAGCACCGGGCCGCCGTCGAGCATCGGCCAGTGGCCCGGTTCGTGCTCGCCGGTGTAGTTCGGGTGAACCGCGTGGGCGCCGTCGGCGGAGATGCACGTCGAACGGCGGAACATGCGCTGCATGCCGTCCTCGTCGGCGCCGGCGGCCGCGGCGATGCGGCGCAGCACGTCCTCCAGCAGCGGTCCCGCCGCACCGGTCGTCGACGCCGAACCGACCTCCTCATGGTCGAAGGCGACCAGCACGGGAATGTCCCGACCGGAACCGGTGGTCGCGGCCGACGTGGAGGCGGAGGGGCCGTCGGCAAGCAGATGCTCGAAGGCGACCAGCGAGGCATGCACGCTGAGCAGATTGTCCAGCCGACCGCTGGACAGGAACTCGCCGCGCACCCCGAACGTGCGGGGCGGCTGCGTGTCGCACGTGATCAGGTCCCAGGCCACGACGTCGTCGGCCGACACCGGGGCATTCGGGGATTCGGCGGCGGTGCCGGCCTCGTTGGCCGTGTTGGCGGCGTCGGCGAGCATCGCGGTGAACGCCCCCTCATCACCGGCGTACCCGATCACCGGCGTGGTGTGCCGCTGACGGTCCAACTTCAGGCCCTCGTCGTTGACCCCGCGATTGAGGTGGATGGCCAACTGCGGAATCCGCGCCACCGGTCCCGTGCGGGCCAGATGCACGCGACCATCGCGGGTGACCACTCGGCCGGCGAACTCGATCTCCCGATCCGTCCACGCGCCGAGCAGCGGACCGCCGTAGACCTCCACCGCCACCTGCGCATACCCGGCCGCACCCGCTTCCGGATTCGGCTTGACCCGGAAACCCGGCGAATCCGTGTGGGAACCGACGATTCGGAACGCCGCACTCTCGGCCGCGTCCCGCCCGGCGGCGCCCTCCGGCACCACCCACGCCACGGCCGCTCCCCCGCGCACCAGCACATACGCACCCGGCGCCGACGGCCACGCATCGGCCTCGTCCACCAGGGTCGCACCGGCGGCGACCAACCGGCGCGCCACCTCCGCCGCCGCGTGATACGAACTCGGCGAAGCCACGACGAAATCCATCAGATCCGCCACATGATCCTCCGCCGACTCCCACGGCGCACGCGACGAAGCGGCGGCGGGCGTGGACGGGCGGGCGTCGTCAAGCGAAGAAGCGTTCATGCCCCCATCATGGCGCAACCCCGGCCCACACGGCACGTGACCGCCGCCGGCCCGATACAGTGGCGCACCATGGCAAACCGGGCACACGACACCACCGCCGACGACCGCATCAACGCCTCCGACGTCGCCCTCGTCCTCGAAGGCGGAGGCATGCGCAACGCCTACACCGCCCCCTGCATCGAAGTGCTGCTGCGCAACGGCGTCGACGTCGGCTGGGTCGGCGGAATCTCCGCCGGCGCCACGCTGACCGCCAACTACCTCTCCGGCAGCATCGAGCGTGCCCGCTCCACCTTCACCACCATGACCGACAACGCCGAATTCGGAGGGTGGGGCAGCTTCCTGCGCGGCCGCGGCTACTTCAACGCCGAGTGGATCTACGAACAGTCGCCCATGGTCACCACCTCCGGCGTCGGCCCCTACCCCTTCGACCACTTCCTCGAATCGAAGACCGAAATGCGCATCGGAGCCGTGCGCGCCGACACCGGCGAAAACGTCTACTGGAGCCGCGACGACGTAGACTCCCTGCAGACCCTGATGAAGTACGTCCGCGCCTCGTCGACCCTGCCCGGATTCATGGTGCCGCCCGTCATCGACGGCGTGCGCTACGTCGACGGCGCGCTCGGCCCCTCCGGCGGCATCCCGCTGCAGATCGCCCAGAAAGACGGGTACGACAAATTCCTCGTGATCATGAGCCGCGAACGGTCCTACGTGAAGCCGCCCGTGGCGCGGCCGGCGATCATGCGCCGCATATTCCGTCGCGAACCGGCGGTCGCCGAGGCCCTGATCAACCGGCCCGAACTCTACAACGCCACCCGCGCCGAACTTTTCGAACTCGAACGCCAGGGCAAGGCAGTCCTGTTCTTTCCCGATGAGATGACGTTGTCCAACCGCGAACGCGACCTGACCAAGCTCACCGCCGCCTACGAGGCCGGCTTGAAGCAGGCCGAACGCGAATGGCCGCAGTGGCGGGAGTTCATCGGCGCGTAAGGGCGTGCCGGAAGGCGCCGGACCGCGGGTGAACGGAAGCGTCCGACCGTTGACGCCGGATTACGACGCGACACCTGGCGGCGTCGACGTGTCCCCGCCGCCCCCGCATTGCACCCCCGTCACACCCGTAACAGGGTGGCCGGAAAATAATCCGTGACAACCACCGCAGCGGCGACTAACTTCGCCCGAAAGGCGGGATCGTTACCGATTCGTTGCCAACCATGTCGCATGGATCACACGACACGGTCGACGAACCCGTCACGCACGTCCCGAACGACCAGGTGCGACACCACGTCGCACCGCCACCGATCCGAATGGTTCGCCCATGACGCCTCCGACGAACGACCCCACGCCCGGCCAGATCCTGCGCACCCGATTCCTCGCCCCGCTGGGCATGAACGCCGAGCAGCTCTCCGACGCGACCGGGCTGTCCGCCTCGCTGATCGAAGGCGTTCTGGCCGGCACCGTCCGCGTCGACGACGAAATCGCCGCCTGCCTCGGAGACTTCCTGGGCACCGACGCCCGCCTCTGGCTGCGGCTCCAGCGGCACGCCGACCGCAGCCTGCTCACCGCCTGACACGCGCAAGCACGCCAGCCGGCACGTTCCTCCTCGGCAGCCTCCTCAGCAGGGGCTGACGTACTCGTGGCGGTTGCTGAGCACGCGCGCGTTACCGCCGGCATTCGCCGCGGCGCTGCACAGCCTGTCGAAGTCCTTGCCGTAATCGAAGTACAGGGCGTAAATGTCCGCGCCATTGAGCTGGGCACGCAGAGACGGACAGGCGCCCGGGATGGTGAATTCACTGCCCGGGTATTTCGCCAACGCCTTGGCGATGGTCTCCCCGGTGTCCACTCCCGGCTGCACGACCACCGACTCCAGGATCAGGATGCCGCGGGAATCGCACGCCGGCGTCGACGCCCGCACGACCCCCGAACTCGTGGACACGCTGGTGATGTACCCGGACGACCCCGAATCGGAGGAGCCCGCCGAGTCATCGGAGGAGTCGGAGGAGCCCGAACCGGAATCGGCCCCGGAATCGGCGGAGGAGTCCGAGGAACCTGAACCGGAATTGCCGTCGGAATCGGAGATGACCGTTCCTTCCAGGGCGATCTCGCCGTCGGGCCCGGTCAGAGTGAACCCGTCGTCGCCGACCGAACACGACACGGTGTCCGCGTCGACATGGGAACACGTCACGCGCCCGTGTTCGACGTACTCGCCGGCATACAGCGTGCCGGGATTGAGGTTGTTCCCCTCGAAGATCGCGTACTGCGAGCCCTTCGGGGACACCTTCGCCGCATTCGTCGCGTCGGATGATGCGTCGGCCGGGGCATCTGCGGGCACCGTCCCCGTGCACGTGGCCTCGTTCTCGGTGAACATGCAGGTCCGGCCATTGTCGGTGCGGAACGAGTGGACCCCGGGCTGATTCGCGTCAAGAAACGTCGAGGCGTCGATCTTCTTCAGCTCCGCCGTCTCCGACAGCGTGGGATTGGGGCGGCCGCCCTCGTCGGCGCTCGTCGCGGTCCCTTCACCACCCGATACACCGGCGGCGATGGGTTGGCCGACGTCGGGCAGCTGGCCGCAACCGGTCAGGACCAAAGTCGCCGCCGCGGCCACGCCGATGGCCACCCCGCGGGAGCGACGGGGACGCGTACGTGCACTGTTCATGCGTCCACCATAGGCGCGCCACGTCGATTCGGAACCCGAAGCACGAACGGATTCGCCGACCTCGGCATTCGGGACCACCCGCCCCATTCCATGGTGACCGAGATTTCGCCTCGACGAAGGCGATCTCCGCCGGACGCGGGTTGCCCCGTCAGACGACCACATTGAGCCGGACCTCGGCTGCGGGGCTAAAGTTGGTGCGTCGTACGCCGACTGCGGCGGAACCGACGACGTTGACGAGCCGCCCGACGAGCGGCCGACGATCACGGATGGGTGGTGTGCGGTCCTGTGAAGCGGATCATCGCGGCCTCATTGTCTTTGATGATGGCGATCGCGCTCGTCGCCCCCGGTGCCGCCGCCCAATCGCCCCGGTCTTCCACCGCGCCATCCACGGCGTCGTCCGGCACCACATCTCCTCGGACTTCGACCACCGGGCCGACGAGCACGACGTCGACTCCGGCCCCCACCAAGACCACATCCTCGACCACGACCTCGACGTCCGTGGCGCCCGGCTCGTCGGAACGCAGGCCCGCCCGGCGCGACGTCATCCCCGTTCCGGTCCTCGACCACGGAAAGTTCGACACGGACTACGTGGCCCAGGTGTCCTACGTTCACGTGCCCACCGGATTCCGAGTCGACTCCGACAACGCCGACGAGCTGCGCAGCTGCCTGTCGATCTGCAAGATCTTCATCGCCGACCACGTCTACCGCAAGGGCACCGACGCCCACCGCGATCTGGCCACGGAGATGCTGCAAACCTCCAGCGACGGCATCACCACCCAGCTGTACTCGGCCTATCCCGATTCCATGGACGAAGTCGCCGAGCGCTACGGCCTGGAGCACACCACCGGTGGCCGTACCTGGGGCAAGTCGACGACCACCATGCACGACGTGGCCACCTTCCTGGCCGCGAAAGTGGAGGCCGGGGATTTCGACGATCCGGTCCTCGCGGCGTTGGCCTCCCCCGCCTCCATCGCCGCCGACGGCTACGCCCAGGACTTCGGCACCGACGTGCTGCCCGGCGTCATCGGCACCAAGTGGGGCTGGGCGGACAAGCGCAACACCATGAACGCCAGCGCCTCCTACGGCAAGGACTTCGCCGTGGCCCTCAACGTCCTCGGCGATGCCGCCACCGCCACCGACGTCGCCGAGGAATTGTTCACCCCTGTACCGCGTGGCGATTTCGTCGTCGAGGATGACCGACTGGTGCCCGCGTCCGCCGAACACCGCCAGACCGCTGCCGCATCGGCCGACGACCCTTCCGCCTCCGTCGGCGACTGGGTCGCCGGCGCCCTATTGGTTCTCACCGCCGGCGGCATCGTGTGGACGCTGCGCGGGCGCAAACGCTGAACGCCCAGGCCACGCGGGTGTCGCCGATGGATCGCCCCAATTCGCGGCCGCACCGGGCCGGGCGATAATCTCTGCGCCCATGACCGCCTTCGATCACCGCGCCCTCATTCGGGGCACCGACCGCCCCTCCGCCACGCCGTCAACGTTTGCCCGAACGACGGTGGCGGGCGTCGCCCTGGCCGGCGTCGCCTTCACCGCCGCCTGCGGCACCGGTGGCGGAAACGAAGCGCAGGAGGACTACGTGCCCGCCCGGAGTCTGACCATGGCGTTCGGCGGCGACGTGATGTTCGAAAGCCACCTGCGCCCGCTGGCCCACGACGAGGATTCGCTGTCCGAGCTGCGGTCGACGCTGGGTGCGGCGGACCTGTCGGGGGTCAACATGGAGACCTCCCTCACCGAGGGCGGATCCCCGTGGCCCGGCAAGCCGTTCACCTTCCGCGCCCCGGCCTCTGCGCTCGACGCGGTCGCCGGTGCGGGCGTCGACGCGGTGACCATGGCGAACAACCACGCCTTCGACTTCGGCGACGCGGGCGCGGAGGACACGTTCGCGGCGAAGGACGACTCCCCCATCCCCGTCGTCGGCATCGGCCGCGACGAGGACGAGGCCTACGCCCCCGCCACCCTGGAGGCCAACGGCGTGAAGGTCGCCGTCATCGGCGCCAGCCAGGTGTACGAGGAGACGTTGGCCAACAGGTCCGCCGACGAGAACACGGGCGGAATCGCGGCGTCCGCGCCGGATGAGCGCCTCGATCGGCTCGTCGCGGAAGTCAAGAAGGCGAAGAAGACCCACGACGTGGTGGTCACGATGATGCACTGGGGCGTCGAGGCCGCCCACTGCCCGGGTGATCCGGCCATCGACACGTCGAAGGCGCTGGAGAAGGCCGGCGCGGACGTCATCATCGGCTCCCACGCCCACCGCGTCAACGGCCACGGGTGGCTGGGAAACTCCTACGTTCACTACGGCACCGGCAACTTCGTCTACTACCTCACTCGGGACACCGCCGGGCACACGGGCGTCCTGACCGTCACCATCGACGTCCCGGCGTCCGACGAGGAGGCCGACGGTCCGCTGGTCAGCGACGCCGAGTGGACGCCGATGCTCATCGGTTACGACGGCATCCCCCGCCCCGCCGTCGAGGTCGCCGGACAAGCCACCGCCGACCAGCTCACGTCGCTGACCGAGGGCTACCGCTCCTGCACCCCGGCGTCGGCGACGCGCGACGGTGCCGCGGAGTCGACGACGAGTTCCACGGCGGGCACGGGCACCTCCGGCGCATCCTGACGCCGCATCCCGATGCCGCCGCCGGGCATCGCCGCCCGACACGACGGCCCCTCGTCCGCGAACTCTGGGGCGCCCTGGACGCCGTAGACGCCGGTCAGCGGACGCGCTCGACGTCGCCGACGGTGGTCCGCATGGTCCCGGTGCCGTCCGCCCCCTCGGGCCCCTCGGTGACCAGGGCGATGCGGACGCGCCGCACCGAATCGGGGCCGACGTCGTACCCGCGCGACACCTCGGCGGTGATGAAGGTGCCCTGAGGGGAAAACTCGAGCCACGGGTCGCGAATGACCATGTGGACGATGCTGAACCGTGCGGTGATGTCGGCGGTGCCGCGGTACTTCACCGTGCCATGACCGGTTTCCGGGTCACGGGAATCCTCGTGCAGGGTGAATCCGATGCGGCCGTCGTCTGCGGCGACCGCGCCCTTTTTGGGGGTGACGCCACCGCCTGCGATGCCCGCACCGCCTGCGATGCCCGCCAACCGGGATGGTGCGGTGGCGTCGAGGAGCAGATCCGGCGACGACGGGGGCGGCGTATTCGGGCCCGGTTCCGCGGAATAGTCGATCGGGACGAACAGTTCTTCGGCGGCGTTGACCGAGCCGGCCGCGGGGTAGACGTAGACGCCCCAGTTCTCGCCCGGCGGGGCCTCGGCCGGATCGACGGTGATGCGGGCGGTGAACGTGCCGTCCTCGGCCATGGGCTGGGACACGCGCGCGAGCTGGCGGCGCATGTTCACCCCGGTTCCGGGAACGGCGTCGAGGGTGCCGTCTGGCATGACCCACGCCATCCGGTCGTGGGGATGCTCGCGGGCTTCGCCGGGGACGCCTTCGCTCGGTTTCCATTGGTCGGGGAACGCGGAATACAGCACGTACACGCCATTGGGGATGCCGGGCGGGATGGGCACGGGATACCCGCCGCGATTGGCCCCCGGGTCGAAGCCGGAGCCATGGACGAGGAGCACGTCGCCGCGCCTCACGGCACCGGTGACGGGGGTTCCGTCTTCGCGGGTCACGGACACCCGCGGTTCGGCGACGGTTTCGCGCGCACCGTCCCCGGGCATTCCGTCCGAGCCGGTCGCGCCATCCGCGATCGCCGCGGGGATCGAATCCGGGATCGCGGGCAGGGCCTCGGCGGCGGGCACCGCGGCCATCATCGAGGCGACGGCCAATGCGGTCGCCGAGGTCGCGCCCGCGAAGAGCGTTCGGCGGATGGCCACGGCTTTCCCGGCGCCGGGGGCGGTCCCCCGGACCGTACGGGCGAGCGGGATTCGATCCGCGGCGGATGCGGCCGGAGCCATTCCGATCATCTTCATGGCCGCAATCATATAGATAAGGGTTGGCATACCTCAATCTCGTAGGTTGGCCAGTGCCCGATCGTCCCATCTGCGCGAACCCGGACGATGCCACGGAGACCGCCATGCGCCTACAATCGGGGCCCGGAAACAACGCCCGCGACGCGGGGCCACCGCGTGGCGAATCTACCGACGGAGGAGGCGGCCACCGATGCCGATGGGAATGTGCGCCGAGTATCTGCGATTGGCCGAGGACAAGGTGGCGGAACTGCGCGGGCTCGCGGACGCCGGCGATGATCGCGCCACGGGCGAGGTGGTTTTCGGACATTTCGAGGCCATCGCCGACCACGCGGCGTTTGACCTGGACACCGCCTGGGAGAACGTGCTGCTGGCGCTGACCGGCAATCCCCTCGACGGGCAGACCGTCGGCGATCCGCTGGGCGAGTCGATCCTCGGCGGCGAGCGCGTGTGCCGCCAGCCGCTGACGTCGGTGCTCGAGCCGGGGCGGGTCGGCGAGATCGCCGATGCGCTGGAAACCGTCGACTTCGACGCGAGGATGGGCGACAACGGCGTCGCCGCATCGCTTTCCGACGACGACGCGGCGGATCTCCGACGTCGATTCTCCGATTTCGCCGCGTTCTACAGGGGCGCCGCCGATGCGGGGTCCGCGGTGTTGGTGACCATCGCGTAGAGCCCGCACGCGAATTCCGCTGCGAGGCGGCGCGGCGGCACATGGCCACGGCGTGCGAAGTCGAGTCGACTTCGCATGC
>NZ_KV787139.1:11829-72695 GCF_001807025.1 Corynebacterium sp. HMSC11E11
CGTGCGAAGTCGAGTCGACTTCGCATGCCGTTTTTTGCTTCCACCTGCATGTTCAGGGGCGACTCCTACTTCTTCAGAGCTAACGGCGTTTCGCCGGCAATTCGAAAAAACCGTTGACTTTGTGATCGAAAGCACACATTATGTCGCTATGAGACACCCCGTCTCATAGCGGTCACCGCCGGTATCCGGCCGAGTGCCCGTCGGAGCCATTGAAGGCAGGAGAGAAACCATGACGCACAACCCCGATGTGGTCCGCCGTCGGCGGACCCGCACCGAGGCGATGGGCCTGCGCCGTGTCGCGGCCGACCCCGACGCCGAAGTCATCGTCGACCCGTATTCCTGGACCGACCCGAAGCGCTACCTGTGGCTGCTCGGGCTCATCCCCGCGGCAGCCGTGCTCCTCGCCTGGGGCCTTCGCTCGTTGCTGGGAATCTGGTTCAGCGGCTGGGCCATCGATTGGGTCTGGTGGGGCGGGCCGATCGTCGTCTTCATCGTCATCCCGCTGCTGGACTACTTCATCGGCAACGACGGCTCGAATCCGCCTGATGAAGTCATGGCCAGGCTCGAAGCCGACAAGTACTACCAGTGGACCCTATACGCCTACATTCCGCTGCAGTACGGTTCGCTCATCGCCGCCGCCTACCTGTGGGGTCGCGGCGACCTGAGCATCTTCGACTCCATCGGCCTGGCCATGACCGCCGGAGTCGCCTCCGGCATCGGCATCAACACCGCCCACGAGCTGGGGCACAAGAAGGACCAGCTGGAACGCTGGCTGTCGAAGATCACCCTCGCCCCGACCTGGTACGGCCACTTCTACGTCGAGCACAACCGCGGCCACCACGTCCGCGTCGCCACACCCGAGGACCCGGCGTCGGCGCGCTGGGGCGAGCCGATCTACCTGTTCGTCTTCCGCAGCTTCTGGGGCAGCCTGATCCACTCGATCGAGCTGGAGAAGAAGCGCGCCGCCCGCAAGAAGCGCGGCTTCTGGCACCCGGACAACGACGTCCTCAACGCCTGGGCGATGTCGCTGGTCCTCTACGCGGCGCTGACCGCGGCGTTCGGCTGGATCGTGCTGCCGTACCTCATCCTCCAGGGCGCGACCGGCATCCTCTACCTGGAGTCGGTCAACTACATCGAGCACTACGGTCTGCTGCGCAAGAAGCTCGACAACGGCCGCTACGAGCGCTGCCAGCCGCGCCACTCGTGGAACGCGGACCACATCGTCACGAACGTGTTCCTGTACCACCTGCAGCGCCACTCCGACCACCACGCCAACCCGACGCGCCGCTACCAGACGCTGCGTTCCTTCGACGAGGCCGGCAACCTTCCGTCCGGTTACGCCGCGATGATCGCCGTCGCCATGATCCCGCCGTTCTGGCATGCGGTCATGGACGATCGCGTCATCGCCCACGCCGAGGGCGAAATCGAGCGCATCAACGTCCGCCCGTCGAAGCTGCCGCAGCTGAAGAAGGCCCTGGCCGCCCACGCCGGGTAGCCCCTCTTCCCCACCATTCATCCTCCCCTCCCGATCACCGAAGGAGAACACCCATGGAGTACAAGGTCTACGAATGTCTGCAGTGCGGTTTCGTCTACGACGAGGCCGAGGGTTGGCCCGAGGAAGGTTTCGCCCCGGGCACCCGGTGGGACGACATCCCCGATGATTGGTCCTGCCCCGACTGCGGTGCGGCGAAGGCCGACTTCGAGATGGTCGAGGTCTCTCAGTGACCCACGCCCACGTCGTCGGAGGTGGCCCGGCGGGCTGGGCCGCCGCCCGGCATCTCGCCCGCGCGGGCTGGTCCGTGGACCTTCACGCCGGTGAGCCGCATCATCCATACAACCGGGTGGAGGTGTCGAAGTCCCTGTTGGCCGGCACCGCCGAGGTTGCCGACCATGGGTTGGGGGCCGTACCCGACGGGGTGACGGTGCATGTCGGAGGCCGGATTGTCGTCAAGCGCGGAAAACTCGTCCGGGACTCCGACGGTGCCGAGCTGACCGGCCCCGTGGTCCTCGCCACCGGGGCCGTGCCCCGCTCCATTGCCTCGCTTGACGACGCCCACCTCCTGCGCACCGCCGACGACGCGGTGCGACTGCGGGAGTCGATTCGCGACGGCGACCGCGTGGAGGTCATCGGTGCCGGAGTGCTCGGGATGGAGACGGCGAGTTCCCTGATCGACGCCGGCCACCGGGTGCGCGTGCATGACCTGGCCCCGGAGATCATGGGCCGGATGCTGCCCGTCGACGCGGCGCGCTGGTTGCGCGGCGTCCACGAACGGAGGGGCGTGGAGTTCGCCCTGGGCGGGGCGGCCGAGCCCGATGGGGACGCCGTGGCGGTCGTCGCGATCGGCGTGCGACCGGACACGGAGCTGGCGGAGCAGCTGGGCCTCGACGTCGACGACGGCATCGTGGTCGACCACCTGGGCCGGACCTCCCGAACCGGACTGTATGCCGCCGGCGATTGTTCGACGCTGCGCATCGGCGAGCGCCGTCGCCGCGACGAGGATCTCGCGTCGGCCCGTGCCTCGGGGGTCCGGGCGGCGACGGGCGTGCTGGTCGATGCGGGCGACGTCGACGCGCCCGATCCGATTGATCCGGCACCGCCCCGACGCTGGAGCGTCCAGGCGGGTCTGCGGATCACCACGGTCGGCGACGTCGTCGATGCGGTCGCACCCGGCGCCGGCGTGCAGCGCGAGACCGGCGACCATGGCCAACTGATCGTGGTCGCCGACGACGTCGACGCCGGCACGTACGAGGCGGTCGTGGTTCGCGACGGCATCGTCGTCGGCGCGGCATCCGTCGCGAAGCGCCCCAACCCGAGGGGAGTCGTCGCGCAGGTCGGTCGCCCCTGGCAAGAGTGACCCCACTACCCTGGCGAGGGTGAAGGACGAATCCGAAAAGGTCGACGACGGCCCGGTCGAACCCCGGCGAGAGCCCGGGAAGCCGGGCCGTCGCCGTCGCCTTTCGGCCAGTCGCCGGCGCGAGGACATCCTCGACGCCGCGGCCTCCCTGTATTCCGGCGGGCAGCCGGACGACTACACGATCGACGACGTGGCCAAGAAGGCCGGCGTGTCGCGGGCGACGTTCTACCGCCTGTTCAGCGGCCTCGACGATCTGCGGATGGCGATCATCGGCCGCATCGCCGCGGCATTTCAGAAACGGATGTTCTCCGGTTTCGGGTCGGACAACCAGTGGGAGGAACTCGTCGTGGGCATCCGCGAGTTCCTGCGCATCTGCGACGCGGTCCGCTCCGAAGTGATCGCCCTGCTCGACGGGCATGGACGGGGTTCCATCGCCGAGGGGATGCGCGACGCCATCGCCACGGAAATCGCGCGCCGCGTCCACCCGGTCGAGGAGACTGCCCTGGGGCGGGCGGCCCTGCGGACGTGGGTGGCCGCCGCCGAATACCAGGTCCGCGAATGGCTGCAGGCCCGCGCGGCGGACAAAGACGCCGCCGAACCGGTCGACGCCGTCGCCGAGCGCATGGCGGCGCTGCTGCCGGCGGTCGTCGGGGCCTTCGCGGACACCGCCGACGACGCTTTTCTCGACGAGGTCGCCAGAGTGCTCGCCGAAGGCCGGGGCTCCGCCTAGAAGTCCACCACGGCAGAAGACACCCGACGCCTACTGCGGCAGGCCCCGGCGCCCGAGGCCGCTTGCGACGGGTGCGCGGCCACGTCATGGCTTTCCCGCTTTCCGACGGTTCATCTTTGAGCCGTCACCGCCTTTCGATGGCTCAACTGTTGCAGTTATGGCCCTCAAGTGCAACGAAACGCCATCGATGTTGCACTTATGCCCATTAAGTGCAACGCACCGGCGATGTGGTGACGGTTATGCGGAAAGCTCGCCCACCCCGGAGTGCCCCGTGCGATCTACGTCGAGCAGGAACCGTCCGTGCAATCGGGCCCCTCGGCACCGCCGCCGTCACCGGCCCCGCCATCGGATGCGGTGGCATCGGCCGTCGTCACGCCTTTGCCGGATTCCTCCCACGCGGTGTCCAGCGCCTGCCGGAACACGTCGACGGGCTGGGCACCGTTGACGGCGAACTTGCCGTCGAAGACGAAGAAGGGCACGCCGGAAATGCCCAGCCCCTGGGCCATCGTCATGTCGTGGCGGACGTCGAGGGCGTACTCGTCGGAGGCCAGCATCCCGTCTACGGCATCGCCGGACAGCCCGATCGACTCGCCGATCTCGCGGAGCACGCCGTGGTCGGACACGAGGCGACCGTCGGTGAAGTAGGCCTTCTTCAGCGCCTCATCGGCCTCGTCGTCGAGGTCGTGATCCGAGGCCATCGCGGCCAGGCGGTGGGCGTCGAAGGTGTTGCCGGACCTGGCGTCGCGCCAGTTGAACTCCAGACCGACGGAGGCGAACGTCGCGGCCATCTGATCCTGGGACTCCACCGCGGCCTCCAGCGGCATGCCGTACTTACGGGCGATCATCTCCGGGATCGTCTCGGAGGACTCGGCCTCCGCATTCGGGTCGAGCTGGAACGCCCGCCACAGGACCTCCACCTCGGCGTCGGGGTGCTCGGCGCGGAAACCCTGGAGGGCCTTCTCCAGGTGCCGCTTGCCGATCCAGCAGAACGGGCAGACGACGTCGGACCAGATATCGATGCGCATGACTGGTGCAACCGTCTCGGCCGCCCCGACATTCCCGGGCGGGGTGAACCGACTGCGCCGCGCCCTCCGCTCCCCGCCGTCGGCCGGCGTGCGACCGACGTCCGGTCGGCGTGCGGACGCTCTACGTACGGTCGGCCGATGTGCGGTCGGCCAGCCTGCGCGCACCGGCGGCGAAGATGGCGCCGGCGACGTTGTGCCACACGGCGGCGATGGCACCCGGGATGGCGGCCTCGGCCGAGAAGAACGTGCCGGACATGCCCGACGCCAGGCCGGCGGACTGGGTGGCCACTTCGATGGCGGTGGTGCGGCAGGCCTCCGGCGGGAACGAGAACACCTTCGCGGCGAGGTATCCGAAGATGTAGCCGAACAGGTTGTGCAGGATCACCGCGGCGATGACGAGCAGGCCCACGGTCTTGAGGGTCTCGGCGGATTTGGCCACGGCCGGGAACACCACGGCGCCGATGCCCAGGATCGACAGCCACGGCAGGATCGGCAGGATCTTGTCGATGATCTTGTCGAACAGCACGCGGATGACCAGGCCGCCGACGACGGGGATGAGCACGGTCTTGGCCAGGGTCCAGGCGATGCCGCCGCCGTCGACGGGGGTTTCCTCGCCGGCGAGCAGCAGCATGATGATCGGGGTGACGATCGGCGACAGCAGCGTCGACACAGAGGTCATGGCCACGGACAGGGCGACGTCGCCCTTGGCCAGGTACGCCACGACGTTGGAGGCGGTGCCGCCGGGCACGGAGCCGAGCATGAGCAGGCCGATGGCGAGCATCGGGTTGAGGCCGAGCATCTTCGCCACCGCGACGGCGGCCAGCGGCATGATCACGAACTGGGCGACGACGCCGATGGCGATGGGCCCGGGGCGGCGGGCGACGAGCTTGAGGTCCGGGATCGTCAGCGTCAGGCCCATGCAGAACATGATCACCATCAGGGCGTAGGTGATGTAGTCGCCGATGGGCACGAACGGTTCGGGGACGAAGTAGGCGATGACGGCGCCGACGAGGATGAACGCGGGGAAGGCGACGACCGCGATTGCGGCGGAGCGTTCCTCGGCCTTGTTCTCGACGTGCACCGGAGCGTCATCGTTCGCCCGGCCGTGCGGTGGGGTGTGGTTCATCATCGTCATGCGTCCACCTTATGGGACGTTCGTCCCGCATACTGAAACGTGCAGGTGGTCGCGGACGGTCTCCCGGTCCGCCGCCGCACATACCCTTTGAGACATGACGAACTTCGCCACCCACCCCGACGCCACGATCCGCGCCGCCCACGCACTGGCCGCACGCGCCCACGCCGACGACGTCCGCCCCGGCCCCGGCGGCGCCGACGAGCCCTACCTGCGCCACGTCGAGCGCGTCGCGGAGATGGTCGAGGCGGTCGGCGGCACCCCGGACATGATTGCCGCGGCGCTGCTTCACGACGTCGCCGAGGATCACCCCGAAACCTGGGAATCCGAGCGAGCCGGACTGCCGGCGGACGTCGTCAAGCATGTCGAGGCACTGACGAAGCGGGACGGCGAGGACTACGCGGACTTCGTGGACCGGGCGGCGGCCGATGAACGATCCCGGGCGATCAAGCTCGCCGACGTGCGCGACAACCACGGCGGCCTGGGCAATTTGCCAACCGACACCGACGCCGAACGCGCCCGCGTCGACAAGCTGCGAGCCCGGTACTCCGCCGCGCTGGAACGATTGGAGCGGGACAGCGGCGAATGAGCGGCGGGACCCGGGCAGCGGGTGTTCGAACACTTGGACCGATCACCGTCATTCCGCGGACCTGCGATCCGGATGGTCTGCCATAGTTAACGTATGGCGGTGATCGGCAGTGCTGCGGCGCGTTCCCTTGAGCTGAGGCGGCTCGTGGATGACTCGCGCGTGTTCAGCCTGCTCCGAAGCCATCATGCACCGGTGATCATCGCCGTCATCTCGGAATACTTCCCCGTCGGCACCCAACCCCGCGCAGCCGGTGAGGTGTACGAAGCCCTGTCCGACGACCTCGCGCGGTTGCGGTCACGGGGCATCGACATGCCGCGCAGCGCCCAACAGTATTGCGGTGACTGGGTCGGTTCCGGCTGGCTGATCCGCCGACCGGGCAGCACCTCAACAGGTGAGACTCTCGAACCGAGCGAGGAAGCGCTCATCGCCGTCGACATGGCGTCACGGCTGACGGCGCCACGCCCGGCGGCTACGGCGTCGCGAATCACGTCGTTGACGGAACGGATCCAGTCATTGGCGCGCGACACCGATCCGGATGCTCAGAGCCGCCTGGAAAGTCTGTACGCGCAAAGGGCCGAATTGGAGGCGCGGATCGAAGACGTCGCCGCCGGAGAGTTCACGCTGCCGAGCACGGAGGAGATCTCCGAGCGCATATCCGACATCCTCGACTCGGCCGCCGCCGTGCCCGCGGATTTCGCCAGGGTCCGACAGGATCTCGAGGACTTGAACAGGACTTTGCGGCGGCAGCTGTTGGACCCCGAGGGAACCCGGGGCGATGTTCTGGAGGACATTTTCCGCGGCGTCGACTTGATCGGGGAATCCGAGGCAGGCAGGAGCTTTTCGGGCTTCTATGCGATGCTGCTGGATCCCGAACGCTCCGAATACGTGGATGCGTGGATTCGCCAGGTGCTTGACCGGGACTCATCGAACTCCCTGTCGCCGGAGGTCAAACGCCGGTTGCGACGCCTGTTCCGGGACATGGAGATATCCGGCGCCGAGGTCAGCCAAGTGTTGACGGGATTGTCGCGGTCCCTGCGCCACTATGTCACCTCCGACGAGTTCGCGGAGGACAGGCGAATGCTCGAGCTGCTCCGGCAAGCTCGTGGGGCGGCGGCGGATGCAGCGGAAAAGGGTCAGGCGAAGCCGTTGACCAACTTGTCTACTGCGGTGGAACTGATCGGCATGTCGATCGATTCGGTTTCGCGATTGCGGCTCCGGAATCCCGGTGAGGAGCGGGTCGCCGTGGTTCTGGAGGATTCCCCCACCGCGACCGTGGACACCGCCGAACTTCTCAATAAGGTCCGGGCTAGCGAAATCGACTTCGAAGAACTGCGCAACAACGTCTTGGCGAGCATCAATCGCCACGGAACGCCGACCATCGGCACCGTCCTCGCCGATCACCCAGCGACCCAAGGCCTCGCCAGTATCGTGGGCCTTTTGCACATGGCCATGCGCCACGGCTACCCGGCCGTGGCACTAGACACCAAAACGGAGGTCGATACCGCCGCTGGTGTGGCCCGGGAAATCGTCACCTGGAACGGTGAAGGCGACGAAGGCAAAGCCCGGATTCCCCGGTGGTTTTTCGACGAACGCAGCTTCCACAATCATGGTTCCGAAGGAAGGTCAACGTCATGACCGAACCCGCACACGCGCGGATCGCAGATCCGACGGCAGCCCAAGCGGAGACCCCACTTGGCCCCGACCAGCTCTGGCGAACCGACACGGGCACGTTGTCGGCCGCGTCGCGTCGGGCACTGGTCCGTTTGCTGCAGGGACCACTGGTCAGAGCTGATAAGCAGCCCGAAGTGTGGAAGGCGATTCTCAGCGACGAAACCGAGCTGCGTTCGCGCCTATCGGACGTGTTCCTGGATCTTGTTCTTGACGAAACATCAGGGATCGCCTTCACCCGGATGGTCGACGCCGACGAGAGCGTATCGGTACCAAAGGTGCTTCGCACGGTGCCGCTCAATCACATCGACACGGTCGTCTTGCTGCATCTGCGCACCGAGCTGGCCATGGCGCAACCGGGTGAACGCGTGATCGTGGACAAGGACGAGGTCTTCGACGCTCTCGAGGTGTACCGCGTGGGCAGCGACCGGGACGAAGGGACGTACCGGACCCGATTCGACGCTTCATTCAAACGAATCGGCGGATACAACCTCATCTCGGCGACCGAAACGGAAGGGCGATTCGAGGTGTCCCCCGTACTCAAATCAATCTTCGACCCCGACATCGTCGCCGGCATCCGCGACGAGTACCTGGCCATGTCCGGTGGATCTGGTTCATCCGACGGCGATGGGGCCGGCGGCGATCCGATCGACGTCGACGCCGCGTTCGAGGACCGGGAAGGAACGGAAGAGTGACCACGGCAATCCACCCCGGCCAGTTCCGGCTCAGCCGCGTGCAGCTGATCAACTGGGGCACGTTCGGCGGGTACGTCGACGTCGACGTGCCCCGGCAGGGTTTCCTGATCACGGGCGGTTCGGGCTCCGGAAAATCGACGCTCATCGACGCCATCTCCACCGTCCTGGTCCCACCGCAGAACGTGCACTTCAACGCCGCGGCCCAGCAAACGTCGTCGGGTCGGGGCGGCCGCAGCCTGGTGTCCTACATCCGCGGTGCGTGGCGGCGCGGCACCGACGAAAGCGGTGACATCACCCAGAGTTACCTGCGCCCGAAGGCCACCTGCACCGGCATCTGCCTGACCTATTCCGACGGCGACGACTCCGGCGCCTCCGGCGCCGCCACCGAGGTGTCGCTCGCCGCCCTGTATTACCTCAAGGCCGGTGACAACTCGCAGACCGGCGTCCGCCGTCTCTTCGGCGTCCTCGACGGGCCGGTCGAGCTACGGGACATGTACCCGTACCTGACCTCGGGCATCGATGTCCGCGGCCTGAAGAAGAAGTGGAGCAACGGCAGCTTCACCGACAAGCACACCGTTTTCTCGGGTCGATTCCGCAAGAAACTCGGCATCGCCAACGAGGAGGCGCAGCTGCTGCTCCACCGGACGTTGTCGGCGAAGTCCCTGGGCAGCCTCGATCAGCTTTTCCGCGATTACATGCTGGAAGAGCCGCTGACCTTCAGTTTCGCCGACACCGCCGTCGAGCAATTCGGGGAGCTGCGCGAGGCCTACGACAAAGTCCAGGACATCCGCGCCCAGATCTCCGCATTGGAACCGCTGCCCAAACACGCGGCAGCCCGTCGCGAAGCACTGGTTGGCACCCGTGACGCCGAGCTGATGAGCAACGCCCTGCCCCGCGTGCAAAACCGGATCCACGCTGAACTGCTGCGCGAAGACATCGCGGCGGCGGAAGCGCGCTTGGCTTCGCTGCGGGCTGCGCTGTCGGATCGGGAGTCGGCGAAGAAGCGGGCGGTCGCGGCGCTAAAGGACACCGAACTCCGCCTCGCGCAAATCGACGGCGGCCGGCATGAGTCGCTCATCGCGGAGCTCGGCGACATCCGGGACAACATCGAACGCCGCCGCGCCAAGCTGGAGGGGCTGACCTCTTCCATTCATTCCCTCGGCGGCCAAGCTCCCGCGTCGAACGCGGACTTCAACGACCTGCTCGCGGATGCCGCGCGCCGTCTCGCGGATTTTGACGCGGAGTTCGCGGCCCTGCAAGCGACCGGATATGACCTGAGCACCGACCGGAGGGACGCGCGATCGGCCGTCGCAAAGCTTTCGGAGGAACTGGCGGCCCTGCAAAAACAATCGAACAACATCGGCATGCGTCACATCGCGGTGCGGGAGCGTCTCTGCCGCGAGTTGGGCGCCTCCACGGGTGAGCTGCCGTTCATCGGCGAGTTGCTGCAGGTCCGCGCCACCGAAGCTGAATGGCGGCCCGCGATCGAACGGCTGCTCGGGGGATTCGCCCAGACGCTCGTCGTCCCGGAGTCGCTCAAAGACCGGGCATCGGCATGGATCAACGACAACAACCTGCAGGTCCGTCTAGTCTACCGGGTGGTTCCGCTGGGAGCCGCACCCCGGGTCAAGCGAGTGTCGGCGCGGGCACTTCCCCGCAAACTCGACATCGCCGACGGCCCATACCGGGAATGGGTCACGGCTCAGCTCCACGAGCGCTTCAACTACGAGTGCGTGGATTCGCCACGCGACATGTTCGACCACGACCGGGCCCTGACGCGGCAGGGTTTGGCCAAGCACTCGAAGGACCGGTTCGAAAAGGACGACCGCTCCCCTCTGGGCAACACGCGCAACTACAGGCTCGGTTGGTCGAACGACGAAAAAGTCGAGGCCTTGCGCGCCGATTTGGCCACGGCGAAGAAGGTGCTCCGCACTCGCGAGGAGGTACTGCGCACCCATGACTCGAAGGTGAAGCGACTGCAGGATGATCGCCAGTGCGCCGCCGAGATCCGTGCCGTGGAGTGGTCGGACATCGACGTCGCCGGCGCGGAGAAGGCCGCCGACGACATGGCCGCGCGCATCGCAAGTTGGTCGACAGACAACCCCGACATCGCGAAGATCCAAGTCGAGTACAACCGGGCCAGCCTGCTGGAGAAAAGCGCCAACGAGGAGTACCTCACCGCCCGCGATGCCGTGACGACGGCGGCGAACAGGCACTCCGACATGACGGAGCAGCTGGAACAGCTCGAACGAGAGCAGTCCGACGCCGATGCCCCCGACGACGCCGACGCAGCCCGCGGTGACGCGCTCGTCGAGGAGCTGTTCTCTTCCCTGACCCGCCGCCCCACCGCCGCGGGAATGGAACGGCTCGGGCAGGAGGCCCTCCGCAGCATCCACGAGCTGCAGCACCAGCACCAGCGGAAACTCCAATCCGCCGACAATGCCATCACCAGGGTGCTCGGGGCGTACATCACGCAATGGCCCTCGGAGCGGTCGGATCTCCGAGCGGAGCCGTCGTTCGTCGGGGACGGCGTCAAGCGTCTGGAGACCCTCCGCTCGGACGGTCTCGCCCGTTTCCACAACCGGTTCATGGAACTGATGAACGACCTGTCCGGGCGAAACCTCGGGCAACTGTCGGCCGAGCTTCGTCGCGCCAGGTCGGACATCGAGGACCGCATCCGGCCCGTCAACGATTCGTTGGCCAAGTCGGAGTTCAACCAGGGGCGGTGGCTCCGTATCGACGTGCACGACGCGACGGGCGAGACGGTGCAGAGCTTCCTGAAGGAGCTGGAAGCTGCGGTATCGGGTTCGCTCGCCACCACCCGCGCGGATGGGACCGATGCAGGTGTCGCCGAAGAGCGCTTCGAAAAGATGGCGGCACTGCTCGACCGGCTCGGGTCCGCGGATTCGGCGGACCTGCGCTGGCGCCGGCAGGTGCTGGATACCCGCAAGCACGTCAGCTTCATCGGCGTGGAGTACAACGCCGTCGGCGACGTGGTGGACACGCACCGCGATTCGGCGAGCTTGTCCGGCGGCCAGGCCCAGAAGCTGGTGTTCTTCTGTCTCGCGGCGGCGCTGCGCTACCAGCTCGCCGAACCCGACCAGCCGGTGCCCACCTACGGCAGCGTCATCCTCGACGAAGCCTTCGACCGCGCCGACCCCGAGTACACCAGACGTGCGATGGACGTGTTCACGAGCTTCGGATTCCACATGATTCTGGCCACCCCGTTGAAGCTGATCCAGACGTTGCACCCGTACGTGGGCGGCACGCTCGTCGTCGCATACCAAGAATCGGTGGACGACCGCGGACGCGACGTCGCGTCGACGCACGTGTCGGAAGTGGAGATTTTCTGATGGCCCGCTCGGTACCCGTGGCTCCGTCCGACATCGCGGCTCGCTTGTCCCGCAAGGTGGACCAGCACGCGGGAGCGTGGCTTTTCGACGACCCGTCGGCGTCCGCCGCAGGCGTGTCCGTGCCATTGCATCCGCCGAAGATCCCATCCTCGAGCGCCGACGCGGAAGCCGGGGCCGCGTTCATCCGGTCCTGGCAGGAAACGGAGCTGACGTGGCGGAAGTCCGGGCTCGCCGCGGACGTTGATTGGCGCGAGCGGAATTGGCGCAGTTGGGGCGTACAGACCGTGCCCGAGCGGGTGCAGATCACCGGAGCCGATGCCATATGCGTGGCCGCGGGGCGGGGTTCCGAGTGGCGACGATGGGTTCGCCGCCGCGACGCGCTCATATCGGCCATCATCGGGTCACGGGGGCCTGGCGAGGTCTCCGAGAATTCGCTCAGGTCGGCGATATCGGCGACCTGGAAGCGCTGGGCTCCCCTGGCGGACGGCGAAATTGCCAAGCTGGGCGCCGTCGTCGCATGGTTCCTGGGAAATCCGGACTCTGGCTTGCTGCCACGGGCCGTGGCGGTCCGGGGCGTGGACGGGAAATGGCTGGAACAGCACAATTTCGTGGTCCGGCGGTTGGTGTCGGGAGCACGCGGCGACGAATCCGCAAGCGTCGGCGACCTCGGGTTGGGTCGGCGGCCCGCGACGATCCGCCTCCGGCTGCTCGATCCGGGACTCGGCCCCGGTTGGCCGTCGACGGATGTGGCGGCACCGATCACCGACATCGCCGAATTGTGGTCTGCGGCGGACCGGGGGAACGTCGGCGTCGTCAAGCAAGAACCGGAACGGCCGCGTACCGCGATCATCGTGGAGAACCTGGAGACGTTCCTGTCCCTGCCCCCGGGAGAATTCGGCCCCGGCGCAGTAGCGGTGTGGGGCGCGGGCTACGGGGCCACCGAGCTGGCGCGGCTGCGGTGGCTGCGCGAATGCAGGGTGCTCTATTGGGGCGATCTGGATGCCCACGGATTCGGGATCCTCAATGGGCTGCGGGGTTCCGACGGGAACCTCGATGTGAGGTCCGTGCTCATGGATCGGGCGACTTTCGAGGCATACGCCGACCTTGCCGTGCCGGACCCGACGGCGACGCGAGCCTCTTTCGTGCATCTCACGGCCGCAGAAGCCGACGCGTTGGACGCCCTGGTCGTCGCCGGGGATCAACGGCTGGAACAGGAACGGATCCCCTTGTCGGAGGCCCTTCGAGCCTTAATCGCCGCCATCCCCGGCGATTGACCGCTAGTCCCCCAGCTTCCCGGACAGCCGCTCGAGCCGGTCGAGGCTCGGCCCGTCGAGGCCGACGACGGTGAGCTCCTTGCCCTTGGCCTCGTACTTGGTGCGGATCGCGTCGAGAGTGGCGACGGTCGAGGAATCCCACACATCGGCGTCGGTGAGGTCGAGGATGACGTGGTCGGGGTCGTCGGAGTAGTCGAACTGGTACACCAGGTCGTTGCTGGACGCGAAGAACAATTCACCGCGGACCTTGTAGCGGCGGACGTCGATGTTGCCGTCACCGTTGACATCGGCTTCGTGGACCTTCTCCACGCTGACCATGTGCGCCACGCGGCGGGCGAACATGATCATCGCGGCGACGACGCCGAGGATGACGCCGATGGCCAGGTTGTGCGTGACGACGGTCGACGCGACGGTGACCACCATGACGATCGTCTCGCTCAGCGGCATGATCCGCAGCGTGCGGGGGTGGATCGAATGCCAGTCCATCGTGCCGACGGAGACCATCACCATCACCGCGACCAGGGCGGCCATGGGGATCAGGCCGACGATGTCGCCCAGCGACACGACAAGGATGAGCAGGAACACGCCGGCGAGCAGGGTCGACAGGCGGGTGCGGGCGCCGGCCTCGCGGACGCCGATCATCGTCTGGCCGATCATGGCGCAGCCGCCCATGCCGCCGAAGAATCCGGTGATGGCGTTGGCGACGCCCTGGCCCCAACCCTCGCGGGTCTTGTCGGAGTGAACCTCGGTGATGTCGTCGACGAGTTTGGCGGTCATCAGCGATTCCATCAGCCCGACCAGGGCCATTGCGAAGGCGTACGGAGTGATGATCGTCAGGGTGTCCAGGGTCAGCGGAACGTTCGGGATGAGCAGCTCGGGCCACGATTCCGGCAGCTCGCCTTGATCGGCGACGTCGGGGACGTTCCAGCCGGCGGCGACGACGACGATGGAGATCGCCAGGATGGCGATCAACGGCGCCGGCACAACGGTGGTGACGCGCGGGAAGAACACCATGATGGCGATTCCGACGGCGACGAGCGGGTACACCAGCCACGGCACTCCAACCAGATGCGGGATCTGCGCCATGAAAATGAGGATGGCCAGCGCGTTGACGAAACCGACCATCACCTGCCGCGGAATAAACCGCATAAGCTTGGCCACGCCCAGCAGGCTGAGCACGATCTGGATGATGCCGGCGAGAATGACGGTGGCCAGGAAGTACTCGACGCCGTGTTCGGCGACGACGGGCGCGATGACCAGTGCCACGGCGCCGGTGGCGGCGGAGATCATCGCCGGGCGGCCGCCGGTGAACGCGATGGTCACGGCCATGGTGAACGACGCGAACAGGCCCATGCGCGGGTCAACGCCCGCGAGGATGGAGAATGAGATCGCCTCCGGGATCAGCGCCAACGCCACGACGAGGCCCGCGAGGACCTCCTTGCGCAGCCGGGTCGGCGACCGGAACGCGAACTTGAACGAGTCCACGACCCCCACGGGCGCGTCCGGCTCGGGCCGGCGGTCCGTGCGGTCCGCATGGTCGGCGCGGGGTGTGGCGTCGTTCGGGGTTTCCTGCTTGGCGACGTCGCGGCGTGCGGGGTCGTCGGCGCTGTTCGTCATTGATGGCCTTTCGGGACGGGAAATGGGGTCGGTCCGCCGCGGCAAACCCTCCCCCAACGTGAGAATCGAACCTACCGTAACGGTAGAGTTCGCCGGCGACCAATCGGAGGGCCATTCAGTGCGGTCGGGCAACCCGGGCCGCTGGGTAGCATCGTGGGCGACGTCGGATGAAGTCGGATGAAGGAGGAACGATGCGCGATGTCGGCGACGGCACACCGCTGATGAAGATCGGCGAGGTCGCCGAGCGCACCTCCCTGTCCATCCGCAGTCTCCGCCACTACGACGAGATGGGCCTGGCCAGCCCGTCGGCTTATTCGCCGGGCGGCTTCCGCCTGTACACGGAGGCCGACGTGGAGCGTTTGTTGACGATCCGCCGCATGAAGCCGCTCGGTTTCCCGTTGGAGCGGATGCGCGAGTTCGCCCGTGCGGTGGATGCGCTTCACGACGATCCCGCCGATGCCGAGGCCGCCGCCGTCGTCGATTCCGTTCGCGTCGAAACCGCCGAACGCCTGCGCAAGCTGCGCAAGCACCTGGCCTACGCCGAGGAGTTCGCCGACATCGTCGACGAGGTCAACACCCGGTTCACGGCACCTCCTGCGCCGTAATGGCCGGCCATGACCACACGGGGCGACGCTGGGCAGTCGTTGTCCGGCGAGCTCTTCGAATGAATCCGAATGACAAGGAGTTCAGCGTGCCGGCGGAGATCCGCATAATCCGCGCCGCCGGCACCGAGTCGCCCCTCTCCCCCGGCATGGCACAGCGGACCAGCGCCGGCCTCGGGATCCGCCACTCCGAACTCAACGCCTCCGGTTACCTCGACGGCAAAAAGTTGCGGACCATTCAAGCATGGTTGCCGCCGGACGACCTCGGCGCCGCCCCCTCCCACGACGAGGTCGACCTCAACGATGCCCTCGCCGAGGGCACGCTCGTTCCGGTCGTGTCGGGCACGCCGGGCCTTGCACCGCTGAGCATCCGCACCACCGGCGCCACAAAATGACACCGGATGAAAGCGTCGACCACACGCCGCAGGGCAGGTAGCGCGTCCTTTTTCGGACCGGCCGGGTCGTCGCAAAGTTGCTTTGCGACGGCCCGGTTCGGCGTGTGCGGGCAACCCCCTCGACAATCCAGCCAGGCTAGCCTAGGCTAATTACTTAAAGCGGTATTTTCCATTCGACATAACGGGTCGATGCTGCCGCCGACACCGCAGGCCCGGCCACACGACGAGGGAGACCCACCATGACTGCACGCGACAGAGATTTCGACCAGCTCCAGGGCCACTGGTTGCTGGCCCGACTTGGCAAAAAGGTCCTTCGGCCCGGCGGCCGAAAGATGACGGAGTGGATTCTCGACCGGGCTCGCCTCACCGACGCCCGCGTCGTGGAACTCGCACCGGGACTGGGGATTACGGCGACGGAAATCCTGAATCGCGCACCGGGGGATTACGTCGGCATCGACGAAGACCCCGACGCCGCAAAGACGACCGGCAAGGTCGTTGGCGACAGGGGCCGGGTCATCGAAGGCAAAGCCCAGGAAACGGGGCTCGAGGATAACTCGGCGGACGCCGTCGTGGGCGAGGCGATGCTCACCATGCAGGGCGACAAGGGCAAGGCGGCGATTCTCGACGAGGTTCGTCGGATTCTCGTTCCCGGCGGTCGCTACGCGATCCACGAACTGGCGTTGACCCCCGACGATCTGGACGCGGCGACGAAGGATGAGATCCGCATCGCGATGTCCAAGGCCATCCGGGTCAACGCCCGACCACTCACCGTCGCGGAGTGGCGAAACCTCCTCGAAGAACACGGATTCGAGGTCGAGCGCATCCGCACTGCGGAGATGGGACTGCTCAAACCCTCCCAGATGCTCAAAGACGAAGGGATCTTCGGAGTTGCCCGCATCGCAGGCAACCTGATCAAGCATCCTGCAGCGCGTAAGCGTGTTCTCGGCATGCGCAGCGTTTTCGTCGAGAACGACGATGTCCTCGCCTCGATCGGCATCGTGGCCCGCTTGCGCGACACCGCCGACGCCGCCGATGCGACGGCCGCCGATTCCAACGCTCCCGCACCCGGGAGCGAAGCATCGTCCGGCGCCCGGCACCGGCCCAAGATCGAGTTCCTCGACGACGACCAGCAAGCTGAATTGACCGCCGATCCGGAGGCTCTGAGCTTTCATGACGTCGTCGCCGCCGCCCCGCCCGCCAAGGACGGCGACGGCCCGTCGGTGAAACGGCTACAGACGGCCGAAGGGGTAAACATCATCGCCATGCGTTTCCGTTCCGGCCAGACCTTGCCCGATCATCGTGCCGCACACCCGATCATGGTGCAATGCCTCGAGGGCCAGGTGCGCTTCACCGTCGGCGACCGCTCCGAAGTCCTGACACCGGGATTCGTCGCCCACCTGCCGGCCATGGTCCCGCACCGGGTCGACGCGGACGAGGACTCCGTGTTCTTGCTGGCGATGCTCACGTAGCCCCGGCCCCGTTTTCGCGGTTGCGGAAATCCACGTACTCCCGGCTGCCCACCTCGTCCGATTCCCCCTCGTCGACGGCCAATGCAACATAGTCCCGCAGCCGCTCTTCGGCGCCCTTGAGCTCGGCCAGGAATTCATCGAACCTCGTCTCCGACACCCCATCGACCATCGGCAGGTCGGGAACTCCCTCCATGGTCGCGAGCACATTGGCGGTGTCGCCCCACATTTCTTCGACATACGACCGGGCGATCTCACCGTCCTCGGCGAAATCGTCGACAAGCCCGACACGCGCCGCCACCAGCGTCTCCGCTTCCGAAAGGCGCGCCCGGTCGACATGCGGCCCGCAGCCGACGAAGTAACCGACCGTCGGGGAATCCTGCGTCAACGACCCCGCCCTGCTCGGCGACCACCCCGAACGCGACCTGCAGGTGCAGCTCCATGTTCCGGGTGTCGTCATCGGCATCCGCCCATGCGAACAGCCGCTTGACCTGCTGCATCATATGAAGGTCCATGGACGGCCCCTCGCTTTCGTTCTCCGGCTCAGCACCGACACCACGGCCGATTCCGCGGTTGCGCCCGGAGCCTATGCGACGCGCCGGACCGCTCCTACCCTTGCTCAAACGGTCGTTCGAGAAGCCCGTCGACGTGCCCGCCGCGCACCGCACATCACCCCTCGTCGCCCGTAGACTCGACCCATGCCTCAGACGAACGAGCCGACCACCGCCGCCACCCCGCCCGTCCGCCTGACAACCGACTTCGCCGACACGATGCCGGAGATGGCCATCGCCTGGGCTGCACAGGAGTCCCCCGCACCGGAGATCGTCGTGCTCAACGATGACCTGGCCCGCGAACTGGGCCTCGACGCGGAATGGCTGCGCACCCCCGCAGGCGTCGAATTTCTGCTGGGCCGCACCGGCGTCGCCGACGGCGACGCAACCGCCGACGGCACCACGCCCAACTCGACGGCCGGCAACTCCCCCACCTCGGCCCCCTACTCCCCTTCCGCGCCGTACCGCCCGGTCGCGCAGGCGTACTCGGGCCACCAATTCGGTCATTTCGTCCCCATCCTCGGCGACGGCCGCGCGCTGCTGCTTGGCGAGATCACCGACCGCAACGGCAATCTCCGCGACATTCACCTGAAGGGCTCCGGCCCGACGCCCTTCGCCCGGCGCGGCGACGGACTGGCCGCACTGGGCCCGATGCTGCGCGAATACCTGGTCGCCGAGGCGATGCACGCACTGGGCATTCCCACGACCCGGGCGCTGGCGGTCATCGCAACGGGTGGCCGCGTCCAGCGGGAACGGGTACTTCCGGGCGCAGTGCTGGTGCGCGTCGCGTCGAGCCACCTGCGGGTCGGCTCTTTCCAGTTCGCGCGAGCCCACGGCGGCGACGACGTCGTCAAGCGTCTCGTCGACCATGCCGCCGTCCGCCACTACCCCCACCTGCTCGATCTGCCGGAGGCCGACCGTCCGCTCGCCTTGTTCGATGCCGTCGCCGACGCCCAGGCCGACCTCGTCGCGGCATGGCTGGGCGCTGGCTTCGTGCACGGGGTGATGAACACCGACAACGTCACCATCTCCGGCGAGACCATCGACTACGGGCCCTGCGCCTTCCTCGACGCCCACGATCCGCGCGCGGTGTTCAGCTCCATCGACGGTCAGGGCATCTACGCCTTCGGGGCTCAACCCCGCGTGCTCGAATGGGATTTGGCGCGGTTCACCGAAACCCTCGCCCCGCTTTACGACGCCGACCCCGACCGCGCACTGGCCCTCGCCCGCGAACACCTGGCCGGGTTCAGGGGGCTGATGGACGGCCGCATCCGCGATGTATGGCGGGCGAAATTGGGGCTGGCCGATGGAGCCGACCGGGCCGACGCCGTGGCCGTCGACGCCGTCGTCGAGGAATGGCTGGCAATGCTTGGCGACGACGCACCCGACCACACGCTCGTCCACCGCGCGCTGACGCTCGTCGCCGCAGCCGACGGGCGGGACGGCGACTCCCCCGACACCGTCGAGGACGCGCTGCTCGCCCACTTCTCCGACTACGACCGCGCACGGGAATGGCTCGCCGCATGGCGCGAACTCTCGCCCGACGCCGAGTCGATGCGACGGTCGAACCCGATCTACATCCCCCGCAACCACCTGGTCGAAGAAGCGCTGGCCGCCGCAGGGGCCGCCGACGCCACCCAACCCCGCGACATGGGCCCCTTTCACGCGCTGCTCGCGCGCATCACCGCCCCCTACGTCACCAGCGACAATCCCGACGACGAACGCTACGAACGCCCCGCGCCCGCAGAGTTCGGCGACTACACGACGTACTGCGGGACGTAGCTGCAAGGTGTTTCATCCCCTACCCGACTGCGCCAAGCTGGGGCCAAATTCGAACGAAACGAACGCCGGGAAGAGGATTCGCCATGACCATTGCAAATAACACCTTTTTCCCGACCAACGATGAAGCCATCGCACCGGTTGTCGACTTCGTCGACGCGTTCCAGCGCAAGCACTCACGAGAACCCGATGCCCAGTGCTTCCTCTCCGGGCCGGGAAAGAACGAGCACGTCGCACTACCGCGGGACCTGTACGAAATCCTCGCGCAAGCGGCACGTGCCCTCATGAGCGGGCAAGCGGTGATCATTCACCCCAACAACACCACCATCACCACTCAAGAGGCCGCTGACCTGCTCGGAGTGTCGCGCCCCACCGTGGTCCGGCTCATCGATGCCGGAAAGCTGCCGGCAGAAAAGATCAACCGCCATCGTCGACTTCTCCTCGGCGACGTCCTGGAGTACCACCGCGAACTCCAGGAGAAGCAGCGAAGGTTCATCGCCGACACCACCGACGATGGCCCAGCGCCGTCCGCCGAGGATTTCCGCACCGTTCGCCGGAAGCTCGCTCGGGCACGGGAGAATCGGTCCCTCGACTGAGGAACGCGCCGGCGCGATCGTCACCGACAACATCAAGGATTTCCCGGGGGATCTCCTTCCGCCCAATATCGACGTCATCACACCGGCCGCGTTCATCGCGGACTCCGTCGGAATCGACTGCTCCGTGGCACGCGCAGCCCTCATCGAAATGTTGAACCGACGACGGAATCCCCCGATGTCCTTCCACGCGCTTCTCGCGACACTCGAGGAGCGCTACCAGCTTCATGAAGCCTGCGAACTACTTCGATCCGCCGACGCCGAGACCTGACCCCTCGGAGTAGATGGCGCGCCGAAGCGCAACCGGAACACCACCCCCGGCTACTACACCCGCTCCCGGAGACGAAGCGGGAACGGCAGCCCCCCTGCGCGCCGGACGGCCCATCGCCCCACCCCACCGCCGTTATCCACCCCTCACGGCGGCACGCGGGCACGGCGACGTCGCCAAGCAATCGAATGATTCCAGAACCATTTTCGGCGAAACCCGCACGGAACATACGGTCTTCATCTTTTAATAAACAGACCGAAGAAGGCGGAGCATCTGCCATCGGCGCCCGGACCACCCGCACCGGCACGGCCCCGACGCCCCACGCACACACCGCAGACGGCGGCGGGAACGGCCCTCGGACGCCATGATGCCCACCGGCCACACACGATATTACACCCAAAACGAAGCATGCGTCACCCCCGCTTCCCACATCGTGTCCCGCCGACCGCCCGAATTCATGTCCCGCAAGCCATCCAGGAGTCCACAATGCGAATCGGAATCCCCATTGAACCGGATGCCCGGCAGCCGCTCGTCGCGGCGACGCCGGACACGGTCGCCAAGCTGATCAAGCTCGGCTACGACGTCGACGTCCAGGCCGGGGCCGGCGACGACGCCGCCTACCCCGACGATCTCTACGAGGCCGCCGGCGCCCGACTCGTCGGCGAGGACGTGTGGCGAGCGGACATCATCACCACCCTCGACACCCCGCCCGCCGAATACCGCGCGCTGATGAAGCCCGGCGCGATGCTCATCTCGCGCCTCGCCCCGGGCCGCAACCCCGACCTCGTCGAAGAGCTCGCCGCCTCGCACGTCACCGCCCTGGCCATGGACGCCGTGCCGCGCCTGTCGCGCGCCCAGTCCATGGACGTGCTGTCGTCGATGGCCAACATCGCCGGCTACCGCGCCGTCGTCGAGGCAGCCAACGCCTTCGGCCGCCTGTTCACCGGCCAGGTCACCGCCGCGGGCAAGGTCCCGCCGGCCACCGTCTACGTCATCGGCGCCGGCGTTGGCGGCCTCGCCGCGATCGGCACCGCCAACTCCATGGGCGCCATCGTCAAGGCCACCGACCTGCGTCCCGAAGCCGGCGAGCAGGTCGAATCCATGGGCGCGGAGTTCATCCCGATTCCCGTCGCCTCCGAGAAGTCCTCCGACGGCTACGCCAAGGAGATGACCGACGACCAGGCCACCGCCGCCGCGAAGCTCTACGCCGAGCAGTCGGCCGCCGCCGACATCGTCATCACCACGGCGAACATCCCCGGCCGCAAGTCACCGCTGCTGCTCACCGCCGACGACGTCCGCGCCATGCGCCCGGGCAGCGTCATCGTCGACATGGCCGCGGCCAACGGCGGCAACTGCGAGCTCACCGTGCCCGGCGAAGTCACCGTCACCGACAACGGCGTCACCATCATCGGCCACACCGACCTCGCCGGCCGCCTGCCCGGCCAGGCGTCGCAGCTCTACGGCCAGAACATCGTCAACCTGTTCAAGCTGATCACCCCGGAAAAGGACGGCGCCCCGGTCCTCGACCTCGACGACGAGATCGTCCGCGGCATCACCGTCACCCTCAACGGCACCTGCGCCAGCAAGGGCGGCGACACCGGCAACGTGGAAGCCGGGACCACCGGCGCCGCCACCGACACCTCGATCCTGTGGCCCCCGCCGCCGGTTCAGGTCTCCGCCACCCCGGCAGCCGCCGCGCAGGAGAAGCTCGCCGCCGAGGCCACCGCCGAAGCCCCCGAGAAGGTCGCCTTCATGGGCGGCGCCGGGGCGAAGATCGGCCTCGCCTTGGTCGTCGCCCTCGGCGTCCTGGTCATCCTGGCCAGCCCCGCCAGCGTCAGCGCCAACTACATGGTGCTCACCCTGGCGATCGTCCTCGGCTTCTACGTCATCTCCTCGGTCACCCCGCGCCTGCACACGCCGCTGATGTCCGAGACCAACGCCATCTCCGGCATCGTGCTCGTCGGCGCGATCCTGGTGGTCGGTTCGAGCAACGTCATCGTCAGTTCCCTGGCCTTCCTGGCCATCATGCTGTCGTCGATCAACATCTTCGGCGGCTTCACCATCACCGACCGCATGCTCGGCATGTTCCGCAAGGAGGAGGCGTAAAACCATGGCCACCATCACCGACATCACCACCGTGGCCGCCGACGCGGCCGCAACCGGCGGCACCGACGCGCTGCTGGACTGGACCAACCGTCTGTCCACCCTCGGCTACATCGCCGCGGCGCTGCTGTTCATCCTGTCCCTGGCCGCGCTGTCCAAGCCGGAGACCGCCCGCCGCGGCAACACGCTGGGAATGACCGGCATGGCCGTCGCCGTGATCCTCGCCATCGTGCAGGCCGTCGCGACCTCCATCCGCGACACCGAGGGCGACTACCAGCGTCCGCTGACCATCGTCATCCTCATCGGCCTGGCCATGGCGCTGGGCGGCATGTTCGGCACCTGGCGCGCCCGTTCCGTCGAGATGACCGGCCTGCCGCAGCTGATCGCCTACTTCAACGGCTTCGTCGGCCTGGCCGCCGTGTTCATCGGCTACAACTCCTTCATCACCGAAGACGAGCTCACCGGCAACGCCATGGCGTTCCACTTGGGCGAGGTCTACCTGGGCGTCTTCATCGGCGCGGTGACCTTCTCCGGTTCCATCGTCGCCGGCTTGAAGCTGGCCGAAAAGATCAAGGGCGCTCCGGTGCTGCTGCCGGCGCGCAACGTGCTCAACGTCCTGATCCTGCTGATCTCCGTGGCACTGATGGTCACGTTCATCATCGTCGGCGAGGGCTCCCCCGCCTGGATCGCGCTGGGCGTCATGACCGCCCTGGCCCTGTTCCTGGGCTGGCACCTGGTCATCGCCATCGGCGGCGGCGACATGCCCGTCGTCGTGTCGATCATGAACTCCTACTCCGGCTGGGCCGCGGCGTTCACCGGCCTGATGCTGTCCAACCCGCTGCTGATCATCACCGGCGCCCTGGTCGGCTCGTCGGGCGCGTACCTGAGCTACATCATGTGCCAGGCGATGAACCGCTCCTTCCTCAACGTCCTGCTGGGCGGCTTCGGCACCGACGCCAGTGCAGTCGCCGGCGGCGGCGAGGCCGGCACCCACACCGAGGTGTCCGTGTCCGAGGCCGCGGAGCTGCTGAAGATGGCCAACACGGTCATGATCACCCCGGGCTACGGCATGGCCGTCTCCCAGGCGCAGTACCCGGTGGCGGAGCTGACCCGCACCCTGCGCGAAGCGGGCAAGGAAGTCACCTTCGGCATCCACCCGGTCGCCGGCCGCCTGCCGGGCCACATGAACGTGCTCCTCGCCGAGGCGAAGGTCCCCTACGACCTGGTCCTGGAGATGGACGAGGTCAACGACGACTTCGGCGACGTCGACGTCGTGCTGGTCATCGGCGCCAACGACACGGTCAACCCGATCGCCAAGGAACCCGGTTCCCCCATCGCCGGCATGCCGGTGTTGCAGGTCTGGGAGGCCGAGAAGGTCATCGTGTTCAAGCGTTCCATGGGCTCCGGTTACGCGGGCGTGCAAAACCCGCTGTTCTTCAACGACAACACGGACATGCTGCTTGGCGACGCCAAGTCGTCGGTGGAGAGCATCATCTCCGAGCTGAAGTCCACTCCGGCGGGTGACGCCGCGGGATCCGCCCGCGACGCCTCCGGCGCTCAGCAAGTGCCGGCGTCCGTGCACCGCAAGTAACGCACGACGACGGCGGGACACCCGCGCACTCCGGGACACCGCATACTCCGGGACACCGCGAATTCCGGGAAAGAAGCCCGGGCGCCTCATCGGCGTCCGGGCTTCGGCGTTGTCGCAGGTTCGAGATTTCGGCGTTCCCGGCGCGTCCGGACAGGCGGACCTCCCCCTACCCCCCTTCCCGACTGAGGCGTTACTTCGCGCCCGGGACGCCCGCGGCGATGTTCGCGGCGCGCAGACCGTTGTCGCGGGTCAGGGGCGACATTCGTTCCGCCGGAGTGGGCCGGACCTCATGCTTCCGCGAGACCTCCTGCTTCCGCGAGGACATCAGCGTGCGGATGATCCGCGCCGCCACCGCGGGCTTTTCGACGAGCAGCCAATTTATCGCCCGGTTCCGCAGGTCGTTCACCGCCGCCGCGATCTTTCCCCGTCGACCGCGTCCCGTCGTGGTGTCGGCCCGTTTCCGTCCGGCCATCACTCACCCATCCCCCGTCACGGCGATGCCATGCAGCGCGAGGACTTCACGGGCGAACGGCGCCGCGGCGACGCGGTCGGCGGCGACCAGGCCGATGCGGGTGCGGCGGTCGAGGATGTCGCCGACGTTCATCGCGCCCTCATGGGTGACGGCGTATTCGAATTCCGCGCGGGTGACGTCGAGACCGGCGACCTTCCCCGACGGGTCCGGCACCGTCGCGACGGCGACGACCTTCGGGGCCTCGTGACCGTATCGGGCGACGAGCGATTCCGGCAGCGCGGCCAACTCCGCCTCGCGCACGCCCCAACTGCCGCGATGGCCCGGCGCGCCGACCAACGGCAGCTCCATCGTCCGACATTCCCCTGCGTGCATCCCCCGGTCGGCGACGACGACGTCGACGGTCTCCTGGGCCATGAGCCGGTATTCGGTGAATTTGCCGCCGACGATGGAGATCAGCCCGTCGCCGGACGTCACCGTCGCATGCCGGCGCGACAGGTCAGCCGTCGATCCGGCGTCGTCGCCGTCGGGCACCAGCAGCGGCCGCAGTCCGGTGAACGCGCCGCGCACGTCGGCCCGCGTCACCTTGGTCTCCAGGGCACGGTTGATGTTGTCCAGCAGGAATTCGACGTCGGACTCCGGCGTCGGCGGGACGTCCGGCACCTCGCCCGGGGTGTCCTCATCGGTCAGACCCAGGTACACGCGTCCCAACTGCGCGGGCAGGAGGAACAGATAGCGGCTGATCGATCCGGGCAGCGGCACGGTCAGCGATCCGGTGGGGTTGCCGAAGGTCTCCGCATCGAAGACCAGGTGCGTGCCGCGCGAGGGCCGGATGCGGATGTCGTCGTCGAGGCTCCCGGCCCACACGCCCGTGGCGTTGACCACCGCGCGAGCCGACAGCCGGAACCGGTCGCCGGCCAATTCGTCGACGAGCATCGCCCCGCTCCCGGTGGCGTCGACGGCGCGGCACCGGGTGATCACGCGGGCGCCGTTGTCCGCCGCAGTCCGGGCGATGGCGGTGACCATGCGGGCGTCGTCGATGATCTGCCCGTCGTAGTTCACCCACGCTCCCCGCAGGCCGTCGCGAAGCACCGTGGGCACCATCTCCAGCGTCGCCGCCCGGCCCCGGTAGCGCGAGCGCGGCAGCACCGTCGACGGCGTGCGGGCGGTCATCCTCAGCAGGTCTCCCGCGGCGTAGCCGAGCCGCACGGCCGCCTTCTGCAAGAGGGTGGTGTCGTCGGCAAGCGGCGTGACCTGCGGCAGCGCGCGGATCAAGTGCGGTGCGATGTGGCGCATCAGGCGGCCGCGCTCCACCGCCGAGTCACGGGCGATGCCGAACTCCATCTTGGTCAGGTACCGCAGGCCCCCGTGGGCGAGTTTGGAGGACCAGCGCGACGTGCCGAATCCAAGGTCGTGCTTTTCGACGAGAACGACGTCCAGGCCACGGGTCGCCGCGTCGAGTGCGACGCCGACGCCGGTGATGCCGCCTCCGACGACGATGAGATCGACGGGCCCATCCGCGGCCTTCAGCTCCCCCAGCCAAGCGGCGCGGCGCGCGGCGTCGAGGGCGGTGCCATCGTCGTGCACGGCGTCCATCGGCTCCACGATCCCTTCGTTGCGCCGGGGCCCGCGCCCCATCGCGTCACCTCCCCAGAATGGCCATTTCATTGACCTTTTGTCAACGTTTGTCACGACGGTGTCTCGTATGATTCGCCCGCCGCATTCCGGCGCACGGGGCATGTGCGTAACATTCCGGCCATGAGCAGCCGGGAAAGCATCGGAGTCCCCCGCCCGCCGATGGAGTTCAACCTCTGGGGCACCGCGGACGAGGCCAAGCCGCTGTCTCGTGGCGTGCGCACGCTGCTCACCAAGGCCTTCGGCGTCGACAAGCCCCTGCCCCGCATTCCCGAAGGCGACGTCGCCATCACCGAATCACGGCTGGCCCCCGATGACATCGCCGCGCTGGCGGACATCGTCGGCGCAGACCGGGTAACCACGGACTTCACCCAGAAGCTGCGGCGCGCCCGCGGCAAGTCCTACCCCGACCTCATCGGCTGGCGCCTCGGCGGAACCCATGACGTGCCCGATGCCGTCGTCGCCCCCGCCACCGACGACGAGGTGCTGGACATCCTGCGCTGGTGCAGCCGCGAAAAGGTCGCGGTGGTGCCCTTCGGCGGTGGCACCAGCGTGGTCGGCGGCGTCGACCCCGTGCGCGGGACGATGCGGGCGGTGATCAGCCTGGACCTCGTGCTTTTCGACGACGTCACCGACGTCGACGCCGAATCCGGCCTGGCCACCCTCGGTGCGGGATTGACCGGTCCGGCCGCCGAGTTTCTCCTGGCCGACCACGGCCTGCAGCTCGGCCACTACCCGCAGTCCTTCCCCTACGCCACCATCGGCGGTTACGCGGCGACGAGGTCGTCGGGGCAGTCGTCGGCGGGCTACGGGCGGTTCGACGACATGGTGCGGTCGTTCACCGTCGTCACGCCCTCCGGGATCCTCGAAGTCGGGGCGGCATCGCCGGCCACCGCCGCGGGACCGGACCTGCGCGAGCTGTTCCTCGGCTCGGAGGGAATCTTCGGCGTCATCACCCGCGTCCGTCTGCGCGTCCACCCGATCCCCGAGGTCAAGCGCTACGAGGCGTTTTCCTTCCCCTCCTTCGACGCCGGCGTCGCCGGTGTGCGCGCGGTGACGCAGGCCGGCGCCGGGCCCACCGTGATCAGGCTTTCCGACGAAATCGAATCCAGCCTGAACCTCACTTCCGACGAGGCGATCGGCGATGCGTCGCAGGCGCCGGAAGGCTGCCTGTGCTTGACGATGTTCGAGGGCACCGCCGACCACGCCGCCTCGCGCCACGCGGAAACGAGGGCGCTGCTCATCGCCGCCGGAGGCACCCCCGTGGGAGAGGCGCCCGTGCGTTCGTGGGAGCAGGGGCGCTTCGGCACGCCCGTGCTGCGCGATGCGCTGCTGGACAACGGCGCCCTGTGCGAGACGCTGGAAACCGCCACCGACTGGTCCAACGTCGCCCGCCTGAAGAAGGCCGTCACCCGCGCCCTGGCGGACGCGCTGCGGGAAACGGGCACGATGACGCTGACCATGTGCCACGTCTCCCACGTCTACCGCGACGGCTGCTCGCTGTATTTCACCGTCCTCGCCGCCCGGGGCGACGACCCCGACGCGCAGTGGCGGGCCGCCAAAGACGCCGCATGCCGCGCGATCGTCGCCAACGGCGGGACCATCACGCACCACCATTCGGTCGGCGTGGACCACGCGCCCTATCTGCGCGACGAGATCGGAGACCTCGGCATCGCGGTATTGCGAGCGGCGAAACGCGAACTCGACCCCGCCGGGATCATGAACCCCGGCAAACTGCTGGAGGCGTAGCGACGCGCGGCACCGTGGAGGCTCGGCAAGGCGCAGCACCGGCCACTAACGGGGTAGCACCCCCGATACGCTGGACTTTCGGGGGTACCCGGGCATCCCGCCAGAAGTTGCGCACCCTTAAGGTTTCATAAGATCATCGAACAATGCGTTCCGCCCTCATCTCCCCCATCTCCCAGAAGACCCGGGTGTCCGGTCGCTCCGCGTGGCGCCGCGCCCGCACCGTCATCGCCGCAGGTTCCGTCGGTCTGCTCGCCGCGCTGAGCGCCTGCTCCACCGGTGGCGACACCGACCCCAACGCCGACACCAAGGTCGACGCCACCGCCGACGGCGCGCCGCTGCCCGCCGAAGTCACCGTGAACCTCACCGGCGACCTGCTGTGGCACCCGGCCGTCTACGAGTCCGGCATGATGCCCGACGGTTCGTACGATTACAGCCAGACCTTCGCGGGCGTGCGCCCCGAGGTCGAGGCCGCCGACCTGGCCATCTGTCACGAAGAGGTGCCGTTCGCCCCGTACGAGGGGCCGTTCTCCGGCTACCCGAGCTTCGCGGCTCCGCCGCAGATCGCCGCGCAGGTCAAGGAGACCGGCTGGGACATGTGCACCACCGCGTCGAACCACTCCATCGACGCCGGCACCGAGGGGCTCGTGCACACCCTCAACGTGATGGATGAGGCGGGCATCGTGCACGCCGGGTCCGCCCGCAGCCAGGAGGAGTTCGACGCCCCGCGCATGTTCGAAACCGCCGAGGGCGTGAAGATCGCCGTCGTCGCCGGCACCTACGGCCTCAACGGCCTGATCCCCGAGTTCGATTACCTGGTCCCGGACCTGGATCCGGACACCTTGCTCAAGCGCGCCAGGGACGCCCGCGAGGCCGGCGCCGACATCGTCATGGTGGCCATGCACGCCGGTGACGAAGGCGTCACCGAGCCGAACGCCCAGCAGCAGGAGCTGGCGGAGCTCCTCACCCAGTCCGATGACGTCGACATCGTCTACGGCCACCACGCGCATGCGGTGCAGCCGATCGAGAAGGTCAACGGCAAGTGGGTGATCTACGGCCTGGGCAATCTGGTCGCCCAGCAGCTGTCGACGAACATCCCGGCGTTCGAGGGCCTGATGGTCGACGTCACTTTCGTGCCGAAGGAGGGCGCCAACTCGGCGACCGAGGGCCCGGCATGGGAGGTCGGCACGGTCACGTTCACCCCGACGGTCATCTCTCCCCCGGGCATCCACCCGGTGACGGTGACCCCGATTTCGCGGGCCATCGAGAACACGCGCGCCGAGTTCGGCGAGGACGCCGACATCTCCGGGCTCGAGGCCGCCCGCGAGCGCACCCTCGCCGCCGTGTACTCGCGCGGCGCCGAGGGCGAGGCCGACCTGGTCGAGGGCTGATCTCCTGGGGCGCGGTCTACAGCGGGGCCCGGACCTCGATGCCCCGGCCCTCATGCCCGCAGACGGTCTTCGCCTGCAGCTCCTCGGCCCGGGCGACGGTCGGCGAGCTGCAGCTCCACCCGTCGAAGTCGACGATCATGGCGTTGCCGGTGCCTTCCGACGGCATACGCTCGTCGTACTCGTCGAGCACCTCCATCGCTTCCTTGCAGGTGATTTCGCCCTTGACGACGTCGGCGAGGCGGTGGCCCTCCATCGCGCCGCACAGCGTCGGGGCCTGCACCAGGACGTCGGTGCCGATCGTGTACCCGGTGCCCGGCTGGCCTTCGGCGCTGGCCTGGAGCTCGGCGGGGTCGAGGATGGGCCCCTCGGTGGTGATGTCGCGGTCGGAGCCCTCGATCTGGAACGCGGCCCCGTCGGAGACGCACGCCAGCGTCGAGTCGTCGGGCTTGGCGCACTTGACCACGCCGAAGTTCACCCACTGGCCGGTTTCCAGCTCGGTCTTCGCCGGCGGCACCCCCTCGGCGATGACGTAGGCGACGCCGGCCGCGCCGATCGCGACCGCCCCGGGTCGCCCGGACAACGGCGGCATGTCCACGTCGGGCACGTCATCGGCGGCGGTGCCGATGCATGTGACCAGCGGCGCGTTGACGAAGCACTCCCCCGTCGTCCCGTCGACGACGTACGTCAGCGACTGGAAGCTGTGCTCGCGGAACATGCCCGGATCGACCTGCTGCAGCGAGTCGAAGTCGACGTCGATGGCCTGGTCGTGTTCATCCCCGGCGGTTTCCGTCACGGTCACCGTCGACTGCCTTTCGCTTTGCGACGATCCCGCCTCAGGCGACGGAGCAGCCGCCTCGCCGGTGCCGCCGGTCCCGCATGAGGCGAGGAAAAGGCCGGCGGTGCCGAGCAACGCGACGATGGACGAACGGAGTGGGCGCAATGTCGTTTTCATGTCAATAGTTTGACACGATGACGGCGCGGTGGCTGGTCAGAGGCGTTTTCGGGGGTGCATAATCAAACGATGACCGGCACCGGCCGTCGGCACGCACGGTCGCCCCTCAGCTACGTCGGAAGGCACCCATGAACAAGAAGCTCCCCCTCGGTCTGCTCGCCGCGGCGTTGTTGGCCCTCCCGGCCTGTTCCAGCGACGGCGCGCCGGCGGAGACCGTCACCGAAACCACCATCATCGAAAGCCCCGACAAGCCGAACCCGACGCGCGGCGATTCCTCCGACGACGAGCAGCCGGCTTCTTCTTCCGCCGCCGCCACGTCCACCACCACGACCCGGGCCGGGCACATGGGCTACACGGGCGCGCCGACCGGTGACCCGACGCCGATCAACAAGACCATCGCCCGCTGCGCGAAGTCCTCGGAAGGCCTCTACGAGCAGGGCACCACCTGGTTCACCGACGGCACGTCCGGGTGGACGCAGTACTGCTCCGACAATTTCCACGACGGCCCGCCGCCGACGTACGAGCCGCGCGAGCCGTACACGCCGCCCGCCGAGAACACCCCGTCACCGTGGGTGCAGGGGCAGATCGACTGGGCGAACTGCCTGGAGTCGGGCAAGTCCGAGGAGCAGTGCCGGGCGGAACTCAACTAACCGTCACCGCCCGTCGGCGCCGCTCGTCGTCAAGCATGAAGCTCGACGCACGGATGGCGCCGTGCCCTACTCCGCGGCCTTCGCCAGCGCCTGCTCGATGTCGGCGATGAGGTCGTCGGCGTTTTCCAGGCCGACGGAAATGCGCACCAGGCCCGGGGTGATGCCGACGGATTCGAGCTGATCGTCGGGCACCTGGCGGTGGGTGGTCGACGCCGGGTGCAGCACGCAGGAGCGGGCGTCGGCGACGTGGACCTGGCGGGAGATGACTTCGAGGGCGTCCATGAACTTCACGCCGGCTTCGCGGCCGCCCTTGACGTCGATGGTGAGCACGCCGGACGCTCCGTCCAGGTACTTTTCGGCCAGGTCGTGGTACGGCGACGACGGCAGGCCCGGGTAGCGGACTTCGTTGAGGACGTCGTCGCGGGTGAGCAGGTGCTCGGCGACCTTCCGGGCGTTTTCGCAGTGGCGGCGCATGCGCACGTCCAGGCTTTCGAGGGACACGTTGAGCATGAACGCCGAGTGTGCGGCCGGGTAGGCGCCGAAGTCGCGCTGCAGCTGCATGCGGGCCTTGATCACGAAGGGTGCGGCGGCGTAGTCCCTGGTGTAGACGACGCCGTGGTACGACTCGTCGGGCTCGGTGAAGTCCGGGAATTTGCCGTTGGCGTAGTCGAAGGTGCCGGCGTCGACGATCATGCCGCCGACCTGCACGGCGTGGCCGTCGAGGTACTTCGACGTCGAGTGCACGACGACGTCGGCGCCCCATTCGATCGGCTTGCACAGCACGGGGGTGGCGAAGGTGGAGTCGACGATGAGCGGCACGCCCTGGCCGTGGGCGATGCGGGCGAACTTTTCCACGTCGAGGACGCTCATGGCGGGGTTGGCGATGATCTCGCCGAACAGGGCCTTGGTGTTGGGTTTGAAGGCCGCGGCGATTTCCTCTTCGGAGGCGTCCTGGTCGACGTAGATGACCTCGATGCCGAAGCGCTTGAGGGTGGTGGAGAACAGGTTCGAGGTGCCGCCGTAGATCTCGGAGGATGCGACGAAGGAGTCGCCGGCGGAGCACAGGTTCATGATCGCCATGGCGGTGGCGGCTTGGCCGGAGGTGGTGGCCATTGCGGCGACGCCGCCTTCGAGGTCGGCGATCTTGGCTTCGACGGCCATGACGGTCGGGTTGGCGAAGCGCGAGTAGATCAGGGCGTGGGTGGGTTCGTCGAAGACGGCGGCGATGTCGTCGGAGGAGTCGAAGGTGTAGGTGGTCGACTGGACGATCGGCACCTGGCGGGGGTCCTTGTTGCCCGGCACGTATCCGGAGTGGATGAGTTTGGTTTCGTCGTGCAGTTTCTTCGCGTCCTGCTCGGTCATCGGGGTGCCTTTCGGTTGAGGTTTTCGGAAGATAGCGTTTTCCATTCAATCACCATTTCCGCTTGACGACGCTCATCTCCCGGCATCGGGCGAATTGGCCCGGTTCGCGCACGTCCCGTTATGGTCGGGGTTTCTGGCGGGGGTGTTTTTCCGGCCCCTCATCGACGGCTTTTCGTGGAGTGGTGAGCACAATCGGCGGTAATTCGGGGCAGCGGCGTAGCCGGCACGGGCGGGGATCGCCGAAGCGCGGTGGCCGGGGGCGTGGGTCCTCGGCGGGCGGGTTTGCCCGCCGCAATGAACCGGCCGGGCGCACGTTCGAGGCACGGACGATCACCATCCCCGAGGCCCACGATGGCCGCCGCCTGGACAAGTACATCCGCTCCCAGCTCAAGGGGGTGCCGGCGACCCTGCTGTTCCGCCTGATGCGGGAGGGCAAAATCCGCGTCAACGGCGCGAAGGTCAAACAGAATCACCGCGTCCGGGGCGGCGACGAATTGACGTTGCCGGACATCGTCGTGGCGGATTCCCCGGCGCCCGTGCGGGTTCCGGCCGGACTCGTCGCCGCCGTCGAAGGCGCGATCGTCCACGAAGACGGTGAACTCATCGTCGTCGACAAGCCCGCGGGTCTTGCCGTGCATCGGGGCACGGACGTGCCGGCCGGGGTCATCGAGGCCCTGCGGCAGTCGCGGCCCGACCTGCCCGACCTGGAGCTGGCCCACCGCCTGGACCGCGAGACCTCCGGCCTGGTGATGGTCGCCAAAACCCCGCCGATGCTGCGGTACCTGCAGGAGCTGCTCCGCGACCGGGAGCACGAGATCGACCGGCGGTATCTCGCCGTCGTCGAGGGCGCCTGGCCCGATCAACTGACCGTCAGCACCACGGCTCTGCGCCGCACGAAGCAGGCGACCATCGCGGTGCCGGACGGGCGCGGCGGGCAGCGAGCCGAAACCCGGTTCCGCATCGTGGAGCGCCGCGGCCGGCGGGCCACAGTCGTCGAAGCGCGGCTGATCACCGGCCGCAAGCACCAGATCCGCGTGCACTGCGCCGACGCCGGGCACCCCATCGGCGGCGATTCCCGATACGGTTCGCCCGGCTTCAACCGGCTAGTTCGCGACAAGGGCATCCGGTCGATGATGCTCCACGCCCATTCGCTGTCCGTCCCGCTTCCCGACGGCGACGTCCTCCACGTCACCGTCCCGCCGCCGGCGGAGTGGGAGCGGTTCCAGGCGGCGTGACCCCGCGGTTTGAGGGGATGAGGTTGGGGTGCGGTTCTCCTCTACCCCAGGAACGCCTTGTCGGAGAGCGTGGCGCCCTTGATCTTCACGAACTCCTGCAGCAGATCATGCACGGTCAACTTCGCCTTCGTCTCGGCCGAAGCCTCGTAGACGATGCGCCCCTCGTGCATCATGACCAGCCGGTTGCCCAGCCGGATCGCCTGCTCCATGTTGTGGGTGACCATCAGCGTGGTCAGCCCGCCCTCCTCGACGATCTGATGCGTCAGCTCCGTGACCAAGGCCGCTCGCTGCGGATCCAGGGCCGCGGTGTGCTCATCGAGAAGCATGATCTTCGGATGCGTGAACCCGGCCATCAACAGCGACAACGCCTGCCGCTGACCACCTGAAAGCAACCCGACCTTCGTGGTCAGGCGATCTTCCAGGCCCAACTGCAGGGAGCGCAGCTGCTCGACGAAGATCTCGCGACGCGCCTTGGTCAGTCCCATGCCCAACCCCCGGCGCTTGCCGCGCAGGTACGCCAGCGACAGGTTCTCCTCGATGGTCAGGCTCGGCGCCGTGCCGGCCAGCGGATCCTGGAACACCCGGCCGATGTACTTGGCGCGCTTGTAATCCGGCATCCCGGCCACCGACACGCCGTCGATGGCGATCTCGCCGGAATCGATGCCCAGCCGCCCCGACACCGTGTTGAGCAGCGTCGACTTGCCCGCGCCGTTGGAGCCGATGATGGTGACGAAATCACCCTCCGCCAACTCCAGCGACACGTCGACCAACGCGCGACGCTCATTGGCCGTGTTCGGGAAAAACGTCTTGGAGACGTTGCCGATCTTCAGCATCACGCCTTCACCTTCCCCTCGTCCGAACCGGCGGCGGCAGCCGGGGCCGCGGCCGCGAGATCATTCCCGCCGGCACCACCGGAGGCCGAGCGACGGCCACCGCGGCCGCCGCGGTTGACGCGCGTTCCGGCCAAGGCGCCGCCGAAGATCCCGCGCCACCGCGGCAGCAGCAGCGCCAGCACCACCAGCGCGGCGGTGATGAACTTCATGTCATTCGGGTTCAGGCCGACCTCGAGTGCGGCGAAGATGATCAGTCGGTACACCACCGCACCGACCACCACGGCCACCACCGACAACCACAGGAACCGCTCGCCGAGCAGCGCCTGGCCCATGATCACCGACGCCAGGCCGATGAGGATCAGACCCACGCCCATCGAGTTGTCGGCGAAACCCTGGTACTGCGCGAACACCGCACCGGCCGCACCGACCAGGCCGTTGGACAGCGCCAGGGTGAACATCTTCGTGCCGTCGGTGGACACGCCGAAGGAACGGATCATCGGACCATTGTCGCCGGTGGCGCGCACCGCCAGGCCGTAATCCGTGTTGAGGAACCACACGATCAGCAACGCGACCACGGCGACGATGACGGCGAAAATGCCCACCGACGCCCACGTGCCCATCAGACGGGCGTCGCGAAGCGGAGTGAAGATGGTGTCCGCGCGCAACAACGGCACGTTCGACGACCCCATGATCCGCAAATTGACCGACCACAGGCCGATCTGCGTCAGGATGCCCGCCAACAGACCGTCGATGCGGCCCTTGGTGTGCAGCAGGCCGGTGACCAGACCCGCGGCGAAGCCCGTCGCAAAGCCCGCGACGATGGCCAGGAAAGGATTCCAACCGGCGAGGATCGCGACGGCCGCGGTGGCGCCGCCGGTGGTGAAGGAACCGTCGACCGTCAGGTCCGCGAAGTTGAGGACGCGGAACGTGAGGAACACGCCCAGCGCCATCACCCCGTAGATGAGGCCGAATTCGACGGCGGAAATCATACGGTTTCGGCCTCGTTCAGGATCGACTCGGGGATTTCGACGCCCTGGCGCTGCGCGGCGTCCTCGTTGACCACGTACTTGTACTCGTTGGCCTTCTCCACCGGCATGGTGGCCGGGTCCTCGCCATCGCGCAGGATGCGCAGCGCCATCTCACCGGTCTGGCGGCCCAGCTCCTCGTAGTTGATGCCCAGGGCGATGGCGGCGCCGCCCTCGACGGTGCCCTCCTCCGCCGCGATGACCGGGGTCTCGGTGGCCTCGGCGGCCTGGACCAGCGACGCGATGCCCGAGACGACCAGGTTGTCGGTGGGCACGTAGAACGCGTCGACGTCGCCGATGGCCTGGACCGCCTGCGGAATCTCGGTGACGTTGGTGACGGTCTGGGTCACGATCTCCAGCCCCAGCGGCTCGGCGACCTTCTTGGCCTCTTCGACCTGCACCTTCGAGTTGACCTCGCCGGAGGCGTAGACGATGCCGATCTTCTTCGCGTCCGGCAGCAACTCCTGGATCATCTCGAACTGCTGGTCGATCGGCGCGATGTCGGAGGTGCCGGTGACGTTGGCACCCGGCGCGTCGAGCGAGTCGACCAGTTCCGCCTCGACCGGGTCGGTGACGGCGGTGAACAGCACCGGGGTGTCCTGCACGTTCTGGGCGGTGGCCTGCGCGGCCGGGGTGGCCACCGACAGGACCAGATCCAGGTTCTTCGACGCGAACTGCTGGGCGATGGTCAGGGCCGTGGACTGCTCGCCGTTGGCGTTCTGCTCGTCGTATTCGACCTCCACGCCCGCGTCCTCGAACGCTTCCTTGAAGCCCTCCGTGGCGGAGTCGAGGGCCGGGTGCTGGACCAGCTGGTTGATGCCGATCTTGTAGGTCTCGTCACCCGAGGCGCCGTTGTCGTCGGACGAGCAACCGGTCAGGGCGAGGATGCCGGCGGAGATGGCCGCGGCGATCTTCGTCTTGCGGGACGTGAACATGGGGGTCCTCCTTTTGTTCCTTAAGGGACAGTAAAAACTTATCCGCAGGACCCTGAATCCTGAAGAAGGATGCCGATTCGGGTTGGTTTTCGCCTGCTGCGGGTGCACCCGACCGCCCTCGAACGCCCGTTTTTCGCGGGGATCGCCGATCCGCGGCTTCCGTTATTCTTTTCGCCGCGGCCGACCACCGGCCGACGACCGACGAACGACCGAGGGGATGCGACGCATGGCCGAGCAGTATCGCGCTCAATGGAACCACTCCGACGAGGACGTGACGCGGCGCGTGGCCGCCGCCGCCGCCGACTGGATCCGCGGCAAGTACGGGCAGGAGCTTCCCGCCGACGGTGAGCCCTACACGCGGGAGTTCATGGCCCCCGGTCACGGTGCCGATGCGAAGGGCACGGAGTGTTTCACCATGCTCGACGTCACCGCCCCGGTCGCGCGTGACGACGACGGCGGTGACGACGACGCAAGCGGTGAGGGCGGGTCCGACGGCGGGGACGGTGCCGACGGATCCGGCGATGGTTCAGCCGGTCGCACGGTCGCCTTCCGCCTGACCGAAACGAAACCGGATGGCGCGTTCTGGTCGACGGAGATCATCGCCACGGCCCACCCCGACGGGGGCCCCGCCGACTACTACTGTTCGGTGTCCACCGAGCAGACCCAGTCAGCCGTGCCCATCAGCATCGCCGCACCCCGCGTGGCCACGGCGCTGCTCGAGAAGTCCACGTCGGCGAATTGGCCGCTCGACCCGACCTCGATGCGCGTCGACGACGCCATCGCCGGCGTGTACGCCGACGCCCTGGCCAGTCGCGACCGGTCGATTCCGTTCATCGTTCTGCGCCCGGCCGACGAATCCGACGAGGAGCACCGGGAGGTCACGGCCACCGCCGACGCCATCGCGCGACGCCTGGCCGGGCTGTGCGCGGTCCAGGTCATCGGCGCCGACGTGGAGGCGGGGCTGTCGGAGCGCTTCACTCCGGGCGGTTACTTCGTTCCGGCGGGCCACGTACGCATCTTCCACCCCTCCACCAACGGCGGCGACCTGGCCACCCGCACCAACCCCATGCGGCGACTGCGGTCGTCGAAGGTGCTCATGGAGTGGGTGACCATGCAGGTCGCGCCACGCAGCGTCGTTCGGCAACCGCCCGCGGCCATCGCCCGCTACCTGCGGTCGGATCGCGCATTGCGCACCGTCGGCGGTAGCGCGGGCGGCGACGCGGCGGAAACCATCGCCGCCCTGGAAAAGGCGAACAAGCGCCTGGCCGGCACCATCAGCGATTTGGAACGCGACAACGGCGCCCTCTTCGACGCGCTTAGCGAAACCTCCCTGGAGTACGGGGTGTTGGACGAGGAATTCACGGCGCTCGACGCCGACGCCGCCCGTCGCAAAGCCCTGGTGCAGTCCCTGGAATCGGCGCTGAGCTTCGCGCTGTCTGCCGACCCCACGCTCGAACGCGACCTGCGCGGCAAAGGACTGTGGCCCTGGCCGGACGGCGACGAAGCAATCGACGACGACGTGGCCACCATCGTCGAAGCCATGAGCCAGGACGCCAACAGCACGTCGGCCGACTGCTTCGAACATGCCCGCGAGCTGCTCGGCCGATGGCTGTCCATCCCCGACGACGCCGCCCAACAACTCGAGGCCCTCGACGCCAGCCCCAACGCGTCGGTGTGGGCCGCGAAGGCATGGCGGGCGTTCGTCGCCCTGGCCGCCTACGCGGAAGCCAAGGCCGCCGACGCCGAATCGAAGGTCGCCGGATTCTGGGAATGGTGCGACTCCGGGGCCCCGCTGCACTGGCCCGCGACGAAGAAGACCCTGGCCATGAAGGAATCCGAAGGCACCATGAACAACCGCCGCTTCGCCGCCACGCGCACGTTCCCCACCGAAGAAGGCGGCACGCAGGTCATGGAGGCCCACATCAAAATCGCCGAGGGCGGCGGCAACAACATCCCGCGCCTGTACTTCGCCTACGACGACGACCTGGGCAAGGTCCGCGTCGGGTTCTTCGGGCCGCACCGCCTCGTGCCGAATCCGTCGGCAAGCTAACCGGCGACGGCCGCCGCGGTCGCAGAACAACGGGCGGCTAACCGTGCTGCTGCGGCCTCACCCCCGAAAGACGCACCCCCGAAAGGACCGTCGGCGCAGGGGCGTGGGTATGCCGTGGCCCACTGACGGTAGCTTCATTGAACATGGAGTCGATCTACCTCACGGCGTTGCTCTTCGCCATCGTCGGCGGCCTGGGCGCGACGATCCTGCGTCTGCCGCCGCTCATCGGATTCCTCGGCGCGGGCTTCGCCATCAACGCCGTCGGCATCGACCAGATCCCGTTCATCAACGTGCTCGCGGAGCTGGGCGTGACGGTGCTGCTGTTCACGATCGGCCTGAAGCTCAATCCGCGGGACATGGTGCAGCCGCGGGTGGTCGGCACGGCGGCGGGCCACGCGGTGACGAACACGGTGGTCTTCGCCGGGGTGTTCGCCCTGCTGGGGCTGCTTCCGGTGGCGTCGCTGGCCGGGCTGGATTTCACCGGGCTGGTGTACGTGGGCATCGCGGCGTCGTTCTCGTCGACGGTGTTCGTGATGTCGCAGCTCGACGACGCCAACCGCGGCCAGTCGACGATCGGCCGCATCGCGTTGGGCGTGCTGGTGCTGCAGGACATCATCGCGGTGGGTGTTCTGGTGTTCTCCACCGGTTCGGTGCCGGCCCCGTGGGCGCTGGCGCTTCCGCTGCTGCTTCTGCTGCGTCCGCTGGTCACCCGCATGCCGGACCGGATGTTCCGCGCGGAGCTGCTGGTGCTCACCGGCGTCGGCATCGCGGTGGCGGCGTACTCGCTGTTCGAGCTGGCGAACGTGTCGGGTTCGCTGGGGTCGCTGGTGGCGGGCATCATGCTGTCGGGCCACCCGGTTGCAGACCGCCTGTCCGAGGCCCTGATTTCGGTGCGCGAGCTGCTGCTGGTGGCGTTTTTCGTCGAGATCGGACTGGGCGGCCTGCCGGGCGTGGGCGGTTTCCTCATCGCCGGCGTGCTCACGGTGCTGCTGGTGGTGAAGGCCGCGATTTTCGTGGCGCTGCTGCGCCGCATGGGGCTGTCCGACCGCACGAGCATTCTGACGGGCATGACGCTGGCGAATTATTCGGAGTTCGGTCTCATCGTCGTCGGGGTGGGCGTGGCCAACGGGGCGTTGGCGGCGTCGTGGACGCCGATCATGGCCATCGCGGTGGTGCTGAGCTTCGTGGCCAGCTCCGCCGCGGCGGCAAACGAGGACCGCATCGTGCCGTTGGTCAAGCGGTGGGTGCCGCCGACGCCGGAATCGCGTCTGATTCCCGATGAGCGTCCCGTGCGCGTGCGCCACGCCGACGTCCTGGTGTTGGGCATGGGGCGCGTCGGCGAGGGCGTGTACCGCAGGCTTTCCGACGCCTACGGCAAGCGCGTTTACGGCATCGAATTCGACGAAGGTCGGATCGAGGAGCTGCGTCGCCGCGGTGACAAGATCATCGCCGGGGACGTCACGGACCCCGAGTTGTGGCGCCGCATCGAGCTCGACTGCACCCCGGAACTGTTCGTTCTGGCGTTGCCGAATCACCGAGACAGCCTGGAGATGGCCGCCGCCATCCGCGAGCGGCATCCCGACGCGGTGATCGCGGGTACGGCGTTGGTTCGCGAGCACTGTGATCTGCTTGTCGACGGCGGCGCGGATGTGGCCGTCTACCTCTACGAGGGGGCGGGCGAGGAATTGGCCGATCAGGCGATGTCGAAGGTGCTCGCCGCGGCGGCCGGTGGAGGTGCGCGGGAGGCGCAGGCCTAGGTGTTGTGTCCCGGCAGGTCGACGCTCGCCCGCTCTCCCCTGCCCCACCTAAACCACGGGGTCACCTACCCCACCTAAACCACGGGGGCCAAACCACGGGGTCGCTCGATTTTCGGCCCTAAACCACGGGGTCACCACCGACCCCGTGGTTTGGACCCCGTGGTTTGGAAAATGAGGGGCGCGATCGCCCGTCTAGATCACCCCAGGCACCGTCAAATCGGCTGGGGCCCCATCCGATCTCCTCGCCCGTCTAGATCTCCTCGGGCACCATCGAGATGGCGCCGCACGGACATTCCTCCGCGCAGACGCCGCAGCCCTTGCAGTAGTCGTACTTGAACTCGTAGCGGCCGGGCTCGAATTTGATCACGGCGTTGTCGGGGCACACGCCGAAGCAGTTGTCGCAGCCGAAGCAGTTGCCGCAGCTCATGCAGCGGCGGGCTTCGAACAGGGCGGAGTCTTCGTCGAGGCCTTGGACGACTTCGTCGAACGTCGAGGCGCGGCGGGCGCCTTCCAGCTTCGCGCGCACCTGGTGAGGGGCGTCGGAGTAGTACCAGGTTTCCATGCGGTCGAGGGTGGCGTCGCCGTGTTTGGCGGGCGGCCGGTGGTCGGTGCCGCTCAACCAGGCGTCGATGTGGCGGGCGGCCTTTTTGCCGTGGCCGATGGCGACGGTGACGTTTTTTTCGCTGGGCACCATGTCGCCGCCGGCGAAGACTCCGGGGCGGCCGGTCATCATGTGGTCGTCGACGGCGACGACGCCGCGTTCGACGACGATGCCGTCGACGCCGTCGAACAGGGTCAGGTCGGATTCCTGGCCGAGCGCCATGATCACCGAGTCGGCGGCGAGTTGTTCGTATTCGCCGGTGGGCTGGGGGAAGCCGTCGTCGTCGAGGACCATTTTCTCGATGGTGATGGCGCCTTCGTCGACGTGGCCGACGGTGGACAGCCATCGCATGGTGATGCCCTCCTCCTCGGCTTCCATGACTTCGGATTCGTGGGCGGGCATTTGGCCGCGGGTGCGGCGGTAGACGATGACGGATTCTTCGGCGCCGAGGCGGCGGGCGGTGCGTGCGGCGTCGATGGCGGTGTTGCCGCCTCCGTAGACCACGACGCGGCGGCCCAGCAGCGGGGTTTGTCGCTTTTCGACGTCGCGCAACACGTCGACGGCGTCGAGTACGTGGGCGGCTTCGCCGGCGGGGACTCCGATGTTGCGGGCCAAGCCGGCGCCGACGGCGGTGAACACCGCGTCGAATTCTTCCAGCGCGGCGTCGAGGTCGTCGACGCGCACGCCCTGTTCGAAGGTGACGCCGAGGTCGCGGATGCGGTTGATTTCGGCGTCGAGGATGTTCCTGGGCAGGCGGTACGACGGGATGCCGTAGCGCATCATGCCGCCGGGTTCGTCGCCGAGGTCGCGGACGGTGACGGCGTGGCCGCCCAGCGCCAGGTGGTAGGCGGCGGACAGGCCGGACGGCCCGGAGCCGATGACGAGGACCTTCTTGCCGGACGGTGCGACGGCGACCGTCGGCGCCCAGCCTTCTTCGATGGCCTTGTCACCCAGGAAGCGTTCGATGGCGTTGATGCCCACGGCTTCGTCGACTTCGGCGCGGTTGCAGGCGGTTTGGCAGGAGTGGTAGCAGACTCGGCCCATCACCGCTGGCAGCGGGTTGTTGCGCATGATTTCGCGCCAGGCGTCTTCGTAGCGGCCGTCTTCGGCATGCGACAGCCACAGTTGGATGTTCTCGCCGGCCGGGCAGGCCTTGTTGCACGGCGGGAGCAGGTCGACGTAGACGGGTCGCTCGGTGCGCCACGAGCCGGTTTCGTTGGCCAGCGACGATCCCACCGGCAGCGACACTGCGAACGGCAGCGTCGTTTTGGTCGAACCGCCCCGGTCTCCGGCCTTTCCGCCGGACGCGTTGGTCGACTGGCCGTCGGTTGGTTGGTCGGTCATCGTTGCTCGGTTCCTTCCGTGTCGTCGGCCATGAGGTCGACGGTGGCGTCGTCGACCAGGTCGTAGCGGCGGATGTTGCGGTCGGCGCCGGCTTGCAGGCGTTCGATGACGCCCGCATCGGCGCCCGGCTTGAACAGGTGGGCGAAGCGGCGCTGGAGTTTGAGGTATTCGGTCACCGGTACGCGGCGGCGGATTTTGGACACCGACGTCACTTCGCCGTATTCGGCTTCGAACACCGGGAAGATGCCGGACTGGGTGGCCAGTCGGGCGAGCTTGATGGTGTGATTCGACGCCGAGCCCCAGCCGAGCGGGCAGGGCACGAGCACGTGGATGTAGCGGGCGCCGCGGAATTCCATGGCGCGGGCGACCTTGTATTCGAGGTCGCGCAGGTCGGCGACGGTGGCGGTGGCGACGTAGGGGATTTCGTGGGCCATGGCGATGCGCGGCAGGAATTTGCCCTGGCCGAACGTGTTGCCCGGCGCGGCGCCGACGGGTTGGGTGGTGGCGGTGCGGGCGGCCGGGGGCGTGGCGCCGGAGCGTTGCACGCCGGTGTTCATGTAGGCTTCGTTGTCGTAGCATATGTAGAGCACGTCGTCGTTGCGCTCGAACATGCCGGACAGGGGGCCGAAGCCGATGTCGACGGTACCGCCGTCGCCGCCTTGGGCGACGACGCGGACGTCGTCGCGGCCCTTGGCCTTCAGCGCGGCCTGGATGCCGGTGGCCACTGCGGGCGCGTTGCCGAACAGGGAGTGGATCCACGGCAGGTTCCAGGAGGTCTCCGGGTAGGGGGTGGAGAACACTTCGAGGCAGCCGGTGGCGTTGGCGGCGATGATCTTGTTGTTTGCGGCGGCCATGGCCGCGTCGAGGGCGTAGCGGGCGCCGAGTGCTTCGCCGCAGCCCTGGCAGGCGCGGTGGCCGGAGGTCAGGGAGTTGAAGCGGTCGGCGTCGGATTGCACGGAGCGCAGGTCGTCGTCGACGAGCCGGTTGCCCACGGCGAACGAGCCGACCTGGTAGAACTTCGCGGCGTCGCGGGCGGGGATGTCGGTGCCGCGGTACCTGGGGGCGGGCAGCAGCACGGTGGGGCTGTCCATTCGTGCTCCCCCGTCGTCGGCGCCGCGGGGTCGTGCTCCCCCGAGTCGTGCGTCCCCGGATCGCGGGGCCCCGGGGCGCGTGTCTTGGGGTCGGCCGGCGGTGGTGTCGTCCATGGGTCAGGCCTCCTCGGCAAAGTGCCCGGTGCGGGCGCGTTCGGCGTGGTCGCGCAGCAGGTTTTCGGGGATCGCGCCCGAGCGCCGCGTCAGGGTTTCGCGTCGCAATTCGCGGTCGACGAGTTCGCGGTCGAGGTCGAGGAACGTGGTGTCTTCGACGTCGTCGACGACGGCCTTGTCCAGGTAGGCGTGCAGCGATGCCTTGGTGATGTCACGTCCGCCCAGGCCGGCGATGAGTTCGTGGCAGATGAACCGTCGGCCGCGCATGGCGGCTCGGCAGTGGGAGGAGACGATGCCGCCGATGCCGACGGAGAACGCCTTTTCCAGCACGATGAAGCGCGTGGCTCCCGACAGGGCTTCGCGGACGGCGGCGGAGGGGAAGGGCCGGAAGCTGACCAGGGACAGCACGCCGATTTTCTCCCCTGCTTCACGACGCTCGTCGACGACGTCGCGCAGCGTTCCGGTGACTGAGCCCAAACAGACGATGACGGTCTCGGCGTCGTCGGTGCGGTACTCGTGGAGCAGGCCGCCGGAGTCGCGGCCGAAGACGTCGGCGAATTCCTTTTGGACGCGCGGGATGACGTCGAGGGCTTCGAGCTGCTTGTGGTGGGCGAGGTAGCGGACTTCGGTGAACGCCTCGGGGCCGACCATCGCGCCGATGGAGATGGGATGGTCGGGGTCGAGGATCTGACGGGGGCTGTAGTCGGGCAGGAACGCGGCTACGTCGTCGCGTTCGGGCACGTCGACCTGCTCCATGGCGTGGGTGAGCACGAAACCGTCCATGCACACCATGACGGGCAGGGAGAGTTCTTCGGCGATCTTGAAGGCCTGGACGTGCAGGTCGGCGGCCTCCTGGTTGTCGATGGCGTAGAGCTGCAGCCAGCCGGAGTCGCGTTGGCTCATCGAGTCGGTCTGGTCGTTCCAGATGTTGATGGGCGAGCCGATGGCGCGGTTGGCCACGGTCATGACGATCGGCAGTCCCAGGCCCGAGGCGTTGTAGACGGCCTCGACCATGAACAGCAGACCCTGGGAGGCGGTTGCGGTGTAGGCGCGGGCGCCGGCGGCGGAGGCGCCGATCGACGCCGACATCGCGGAGAATTCGCTTTCGACGTTGACGTATTCGCAGCCGGGCAGGTCACCCGATTTCACCAGCGCCGACAGCGCCTCGACGATGTGGGTCTGCGGCGAGATGGGGTACGCGCAGATCACCTCCGGCCGGCACGCGGCGACGGCTTTGGCCACCGCCTGACTGCCCTCGATCTGCTCAAGCATTCTGCTTCTCCTTCGCGGCGCGCTTCTTGTCCATGACGACGTCGTAGGCGGCCCGGGCTGCGGCGACGTTCTTCTCCCCCACCGGCCCGGGGAAACGCTGGACGATGACCTCCGCCACCGAGTCCATGCGGATCAGGCCGGTCAGCGCGGCCATTCCGCCGAGCAGCACGGCGTTGGGCACGGTGCGCCCGGTGTGTTCGCGGGCGATGTCGGTGGCCGGCAGCGTCATGAAGTGCCCCGGCGGCTGTTGTTCCTGCAGCGACGTCAGGCCGAGTTCGGCGGTGCGCTTGGTGGAGTTGATGAGCACGTACCCGTCGGTGGTCAACCCGGCGAAGGGGTCGAGCACCGTCAGCAACGTGGGGTCCTGGACGATGACCAGGTCCGGGTGCAGCACCGGTTCGCGGGTGCGGATCTGCCGGTCGCTGATGCGGCAGTACGCCACCACCGGCGCCCCCGTGCGCTCCGATCCGAAGGAGGGGAACGCCTGCGCGTGGCGCCCCTCCGAAAATGCCGCCTTGGCGATGAGGTCGGACGCGGTGACGACGCCCTGTCCGCCCCTTCCGTGGATTCGCACCTCGACCATGGTTTCCACAGTAATCACCGGTGGCACGGCCCGCCTCCCGGCCGACTCGTCCCAGGGCATGGAACGCGTCACTCCCCTGCGCCCGACGGCGCCCCTACGTCCGACGACCGCCCCGACGCCCGACGATCACCGGCTTCCGTCGCCCCCCACGGGAGCAGCGTAACCGACGGAGTCAGTCTCCGAGGCGCCAGAAATTCGTGGTCGCGGTGAGCACCACCCGGCCGTCGATGACGCTGCCGGGCTCCGGCGCCGGATCCGTCGCGGCGGGCAGCGCCACGACCATCGGCACCGCGGAGTCGACGATGGCCCGGTAATACGGGTTGCCCGTCAATTCGTTGGTCACCGTCTCCACGTCGCGGCAGATTCCGCGGAACAGGGCCGACGAGTTGGCTTCGTCGGCCGTCGCCGAACCGTCGTACAGCGCGAACAACCACGGACAGATCAGGAATCGCGGACCGTTCAGCGGATCGGCGTCGTCCCGGCCCGCCGTGGCCGACCAGTCGTCGATCGAGGCGAAGACGTTGACGTCGACGGCGATCGCCCCCAGATGCAGCTGCTCGACATGCGCCGGTTCACCGACCTCCCGCAGCGGGTACACGGGGTACATGTGCGGGTCGTCGACCATCGCCAGGAGGCGGAGCGCCAGTTGGTCGGCGTCGTCAAGCACGTCCACGTGCGCCATGCCCGGCGCCACCTGAAAAACGTCGGCGGCCACCGTGGCGTGGTCGGCGCCCGGAACCGACGCGGTCAGCGAAAAGTCGGACCGACCGTCGCCGAGGCCGAAATTCGCCACCGTGAATCCCGAGGGATCCGGGTACGCCAGCAGCGGATCATGGTCGGGGTGGTTGCGCAGGAATCGCGTGGGGGCGTTTTCCAGCGCGTCGTCGGTCTCCGCGGGCGTCGCCGCAAAGCCGACGGCCTCAAACAGGCGTTCGTCCATGGCTTTCCTCCCGGGAACGGTGATCCGCCCATGCTGCCACGATGGGACCATGACGTCGAACCCCGGAAACCATGGCAGCGTCGATTTTTCCTCGCAACCCGTCCGCCACCTGCAAACGCTGGTCGATTGGATCGGCCTGCCGCGGTTGCGGCGCGGCGCGGATCTCGCCGACCAGGTGACGTTCGGTCCCCCGGGGCCGGGAATGTACGAGGCGGAGGTCGCGGGGCACCGGGTGTCCTACGACGGGATGATGTTCCCGGGCGCGGCGCGGTGCGATTGCGGAGCGACCATCTACTCCCCGTACTGCGAGCATCTGTGCGCGGTGGCGCTGGTGGTGTTCGGCCGGGGTGCGCTGCCGGAGGAGGCGGCGGCGGGATTTCCCGGGGTCGTGCGCGGTTACCCGGACGACTCCCGCTACGGCGACGGTTCGGCCAACGCCTGGCTGTGCGCCCACGGCGAGGACGTGGAGCTGGATCCGTGGCTCGACGGCGAGGAGTTCCCGTGGCCGGCGGCGTCGATGTCCGACGCGCAATGCCGCGATGTCGCCGCCGCCTCGCTTGCGGAGCTGCGGGCGACGGGCCCGGGCGCCGATGCGCTCCGGGAGTCCGTTGCTTCGGTGTGCGCCGCCGCTGATCGAATCGGTGACGCCGGGCGTCCGGACATGGCGGTGCGGCTGCTGCAGGACGCGGTGCCGCCGGCCCGCGACGCGGTGCGTCGGTTGCTTGACGACGCCCCCGTCCCGGCCGAACCGGACCCTTTCGGCGGTGATTGGGAGCGGGCGGAGATCAGCAGGTTGGGGGATCCCCTGCTCGATCGCATCGTCGCCGCATGTCCCCCGCGAAACGGTGCGATGCTCGCGTGGATCGAGGACGTCATCGATGGTGAGGCCGACGATGAGGAAACGATCCTGATGCGGCACATCCGGGTGCTTCTCGACGACGACCAGTTGGCGGAATTGCTCGACTGGTTGACCGCGCGGCGTGGCGTCGGCGGAAACCTCAAGGAGTGGGGGCGTCGTTTGTCGCTCGCCGGTTTCCTCGGCGACGAGGTCGGCTATGCGCGGATCATTTCGGAGGCGCCGGACGGCGCCCAGGCGGCCGTGATGGTCTACTACCGCGGCCGACCGCCGACGGCGGCGTCGGTGGCGACGACGGCCCGGTTTCTGGATCGGGGCCTGGTGTCCCTCGACCGGGATGACCGGCAGGCGATCGATGCCGGATCCGTCGTCGAATGGCTGGCCGGTGCGGACCGCGACGATGCCCGGGACCTGGTGCGGCGCATCGCCGTGGAGTGTTTCGACGTCGATGTGCTCTGGCGGTCTATGGAGGTGTTCTCGGAGGCTTTCGGCCACGGCGATGCGGCTCGGGCGCATGCGTTCGAATTGGCGGGGTTGCGGTCGGACGGAACGTCGGTCGACTCGGCTCCGAAAGACCAGCTGGCGGCGGCGGTCATCGAATCCCATTTCCGCGAACCGGATCCGACGGTGGAGCTGATCGATTTCGACGCGGCCGTCGAGGTGGAATCCCGCACGACCCTCGACGCGGCCGAGCACTTTCTCGACCGGTTCCCGTCGACGGCCGCGACGGCGGCGATGGCCGCCTGTTACCGGGCGCAGCAGGCGTGGAGATCCCCTCCGAACACGCCGGGCGTCGACTACTTTCCCGCCGATATCGTGGCGTGCATCGAGATGGTCGCCCGCGCCGAAGAGGCCCGGGGAACTCCGCGGAGGTTCTGGGGATTTCTCATGGCGTTGCACGACAAACACCCGATCGGAGGTTTCCACCGATCCCGTCTGGCGCTGAGGGGCCTGTGGCCGGGACAGTCCGAGCCCTGGTAGCACGCGGCGCCGCCGGAAGGATTCGACTAAGTTCGGCGCACGAGCACGCCACTGCAGCACGCCACGGCGGAGCGCCTCTGCGGTACGCCATGGCCGATCGGAGGAACCGCCATGACCGACGAACGCAGTTTGTGGGAGCAGGCCACCGAGTCGAGCTACTTCGCCGCCCGCAAGGAAGAGCGACCCGATCCCCCGCCCGAGCCACTACCCGAGACCCTGCCCGAGCCGCGCCCGGGCGAGCCGACGTGGCGGCCGGGGGCGGCCGCTCCCGCTCCAGCTCCCCGGGCCGTCCCCGATTTCCTCGACCTGAACGAGCTGGCCTTCGATCAGATTTCGCGCAGGGAGATGGACGTCTTCGACGCGGACGGGCAGCTGGTGGCCCGCATCCGCCGGGCCCGGCACCGTGAGGAACGCGCGTTTCTCTCTCCGCGGGTGCTGGTCGTGGAGGACGAGGCCGGCCGGGAATTCCTGCACATCCGCGACCTGCGGGGCATGGGCGGCGCGAGCTTCGACGCCTTCCTGCCCGGCGAGGAGGAGCGGTTGGTCTACATCGTCGGAATGTGGAAGCTGTTCCGGATGGGCCTTTCCATCCAATTGCACGCGGAGGGCGTCGAACCGGCCGGCTTGCTCGCCGACGGGGACCGGAGTTGCCGGTTCGTCGAGATCTTCCCCGACGTCGGTCAGCCGGACAAGGGAGGCGACCCGGTCCCGCCGGTGGCGTCGTTGAGCCGGGAACGCATGGGCTTCTTCAACAGCCTCAGTTCCCTCTACCGCTTTCGCCTGCGCATGGATTCCCGGTTGAGCCGCGAGGTGCGGCTGGCGATGGTCGCGGCGGCGTACGTCGTCGGGGCGGTGAGCTTCGAGGAAAACTCACGCACGTGACTGCCCCGCCATTTCGCCGCTAGGCAACCTCGGCGTCGGGGATGAGCTCGGTGAACTCGGCGACGTTGTCGTCGGGGACCCAGATGTAGACCCCGGCTTGGCCGTTGTCGATGTATAGGAGGGTGCGGCCGGGGATGGTGCCGAAGTCTTCGAGAACGCGGTCGAAAACCTCGATGTTCAGCCAGTCGCTTTCCTGCGTGAACTCGATTCGCACGTCGCGGCCGTCGAGGCGGTAGGTCAGCCACGAGGTGCCGCCGTCGAAATCGACGTGCGAGGCGACGTCGGTGACGCGGTCCTCTTTGCCCGTGGCGCGGGCCCATTCGTGGACCCATTCGCTGTAGGCGTCGTCGGCTTCGATCATTTCGGCGTCATAGGCGAGCACGTGCGAAAACGCCGGGCCACCGTTGTAATGCTCCGCCGTGAGGATGGAGCGTGCCCGGTCCTCCCCCGCGCGGATGGCGGCGGGGTTCCGCAGTTCCAGGCCGAGTCGTTGCAGTGTCGCGATGATTTCCTGCTGAATAGTGTCCTGCGTCATATCCGGAATCGTACCGGCGGACACCACGGCCGCCACTCGTTGTGTTCGGGCGAGGGATCAGGGTCGGCCGGACGCGGGGCGGCCCCTGGCGGCGAGTTCGTCGTCGATGGTGGTGGTCGCGGCGGCGCGTACGCCGATGACGCCCATGAGCACCGCACTGGCGACGAGCGCGATGAGAATCTCCCGCCACTGCCCCGTCGCGCCGTAGGCCGCCCCGACCAGGATGGGCCCCGCCCCGGCCATCAGATACCCGTAGGGCTGGACGAATCCGGACAGTTTCGCCGTGATCACGTGCGAGCGGCTGCGCGCCGGGATGAGGGCGATCGCCGTGGGGAAGCAAAATCCGCCGACACCGAGGAGGAAGGCCCATAGGAGGGGCAGGTGGGCGTCGTCAAGCAACAATCCCAAGTACCCGCCTGCGGTGGCGACGGCGAACACGACGACGAACGGGGTCAGGCTGCGCGCGCGGGCGATGAGCGACGGCATGACCAGCCCGCCGATGACGTTGAGGCCGCCGACCAGCGCCAACGCGATCGTGCCGGTCGCCGCGGAGGCGCCGTTGTCGCGGTAGATCTGCGGCAGCCAGCCCATCTGGACGTAGGCGTTCATCGACTGCAGGCCGAAGAACACCAGCAGGAACAGCGCCGTCGGCGAGCGCCACATGGACACCTCGAGGGCCGGGTCGCGGTCGGCGGTGGCCTGGCCGGGGCGGGGTGCGTCGTTGCCGAGCTTTACGACGACCACCGCCCACACCACGACCTGCACCGCCGCCGGCACCGCCCACACGGCCAGCGCCCACTGCCATGCGTGGTCGCCGGAGAATGCCAGCGCGCTCAAGGGGCCGAGGGCGCCGGACAGGCCGAGCAGGGCGCCGTAGGCCGTCATCAAGGCCACGACGTGCCGGCCGCCGTGTCGTTTGATCCACGCCGGCAGCAGGACGTTGGCCACCGCGATGCCCGCGACGACGAAGCCGGTGAGCACGATGAACACCGACATCGCGCCCACCCAGGGCCGCGCCGCCAGTCCCGTGAACGTCAGCGCGGCGCCCAGCGCGATGGTTCGCGTCAGGCCCAGCCGCATTGCCACGGGCACCGCCCCCAGGCCCATCAGCGCGAACAGGAATCCGGGCATCGCCGTGATCAGCCCCGCCTGCGACGCACCGGCCCCGAATGCGGCGAGGGTTTCCTCCAGCACCGGGCCCACCGACGAAATGCCGGCGCGCAAGTTGACCGCCACCGCGATGACGGCGGCGAACAGCAGCGGGGTCGACAGCAGGGCTGCCGTGACGGGGCTCTTCGGGGTGGGGCGCGCCGAGTCGGAGCGCTTGGGGGTGGGGCGCTTGGATGTGGAGGCCATCCGACCATTAGGCGCCCGGGTTCGGGGTCACGTCAACTCGGGGCGGCATGCGACGGGCCGGGCCGGGCAGGTCCACGTCACAGGTTTACGTCGATGTCTTTGTCGGGAAGTCGGCGGCTCAGGCGGCCGCCGCCGGGGCGCCCGCCGAGTCGTCGGCAAAGCCATCGGCGATGATTCGCACCTCACGGTCGGCGATGACCTCGGCGGTGAGGCGGCAGTCGGTGCATCGGCGGCGGTGGACGGCGAGCCGGTCGGCGAGTTCGTTGAGCGGATCACCCGCATGGCCGCGCACCCACTTCAGCTGGATGCCGTGGTCGCGGATGTGGGCGCGCGTCTGATTCAGCTGCGCCAGTCGCTTGCCGGTGGCCCACTGCGGCAGCCACTTACCAGTCAGAGCGCCGAGAGCCTTCCGCGAGTCGGAGAGGATGACAACCTTTCGGCCCGGCTCGCGGGAGACGACGTCGTCGATGGCGGACTTGATGGCGAGGAATTCGGCTTCCGCGACCGCGCCGACGTCGACCATGCGGGTGGCGTAGCGGCCCTCGGTGGTGACCCAGGCGATGCCGGCGGCTCCCCTGCGGCCGCGGGAAGCGTCGGTGGCGATGCGCAGAGGTTCCCGGTTGCGTGCTTCTTCGGCTTCGAAGCGGCCGACGCGCTCCTTTTCGTCCTCCAGCTGCCCGTCGACGAAGCGATAGACGCTGCGGCGGGCCCCATCCACCACCCCGAGGTTCCCGGAGAACCGTTCCAGCCCGAAGGGCAGCGTGCCGACCGCCGCGGCCACCGTCACGTCAGGGATATCCACCACGACGCGGCCATGCACCGCCTGGATCGCCGTCAAGTGACCGGCCAATTCCACGGCGATGCGCGACCTCGCGTCGATGGCCCGTCGGCTCAGCGCCGTGTTCCTGGCGTTGGCGAGTTTCTGCCGTTCCTCCGGCGTCACCCATGCCGCCGGCTGGGCCGGGTGTTCGTGGCGGTCGCACTCGATCCGGGTCAGCACCCAATCCTGCAGTCCCGGATGGCTGATGCGGAGCTCGCCGCGCACGAGGGCGGCAGTGGCGGTCGTTGCTGAGGCCACGTGGATCGTGGCGAGCACGGCTTCGGCGCCAGACTCCGTGGTCGGACGAGGCATCGCCGTGACATCGGTATCCCTGAGGGGAACCAGCTGGGGGTTGATGCGCCGGCGCATCATGGCGGGAGACGGCTCCCGCAATGCCGTGGTGGAGCGAGCGGACTGCGAAACCGGGGCAATTGACGTGGTCATGGGGATCTCCTTTCGTTGATGCCCGCACCGTATCCGGGCGCCCGGAAAACCCGGCCGGGCCACATCGAACGGGTTATCGACGCACGTATCGGCGGCGATGGGTAGGGTGTTCGCTCTATAGAATTCGGAGCCGTTCCACGAAGCGCCGAATGCTCCACCCGAAATGCTGCGCGTTTGCGCAACGGTGTTCGACCCCGCGAGCAACACATCCACAGGCCTATCTATCATTCTGATTTGGCCGCAAAGACAGGCAGCCAATCGGCGCCCGTACTGCATCGGCCGTAGCTTCGCTCCCTCGATCTGGAAGGGATGCGTTCCTTGCGACGTCCATGACGATCGCCTGAGCCAGAAAGTCCGCGCATGTCCTCTCCCTTTAACGCAGGCCCGTCCCCATACGGCAATGCTCACCTGATTCCCGTAAACAAGCCCCGCAGCAAAACCCCGTTGATCCTCGGCATCATCCTCGCCGTCGTTGGCGTTGTCGTCGCTTTTACACTCGGGTTCTTCACCGGCGCCTCGTCGGTTACCGCAACGACGGGCAGCGATGCCGCCGGTGAAGCCGAAACGGCATCGATCTTCGATGTGGAGGAAGATCCGGATTCGCGGTCCATGGGTTCCGTAGATGTCGCCGGCGGCAAGGGGGATGCCGTTGACTCCGATGGAATCCGCTTGACCGTCACGAATGTCGAGGAAGGCCCGTCGATCGACTACCTGGAAGACGGGGTGAAGGCGGAGTTCGCCGCTACCGAAACGCTCGATGCCATTGAGGGCGGCAAGCTGGTCACGGTGACCACGGAGGTCGAGAACACCGGCACCGAAGCGTGGGATCTCACCTGTGGGTTCTCGATCCAGTCGGAACTCGTCGATGACCAGGGGCGCCACTTCCAACCGATCGACAGCCTGTATCGGATCCCCGGCAATCCTGATTGCAGTGAGCAAACGAACCCGGGATTCACCAAGACGATGAAGTGGGCATTCGAGGTTCCCGAGACCGCCAAGGGTTTCAAGCTCGGGTTCGCCGACCCGACGATCAACTACGACAAGCTGACGTACGTGGAGCTTGACTGATTTCCCAGTCCCCCATGACTGCGAACGAGGCCAGCACCCGCTTTACGCAGGTGCCGGGTTTCGGCCTTCTCAGATAACACCAGCTCAAGTAGCATGCTTCACGAACTCCTCCGCTCGTGGCCGCCGGACATGCCATAGGCTCGAAACCGTTTGCAATGCCCGCACGACAGCAGCAATGGAGACCTAATGACCGGCAAGCAAGTGCGCCTCTTCCTCGTCGATGGAACCGTCGGGGGCTTGATGACGGCGGAGATCCTCAATTGGACCGGGCACATGCTCCGGGGCCGCCGAAGCGAACTGGGCGAAATCAAACGCCGGGAAGAAGCCAAGCGGACTGGCGTCTACATCCTCTTCGGGACCGACGAAGAAGACCAGCCTGCGGCATACATCGGCGAGGGGGACTTCGTCGCAAACCGCCTCGACCAACACAACATCCACAAGGACTTCTGGAAGGACGTCGTCATCATCACGTCCAAGGACATGAACCTGACCAAAGCCCATGTCCGTTATCTGGAATCGGAACTGATCAGGCTTGCCCAGAACATCGGACGGTTCAAGCTGCTCAATGGCAATGCTCCGACTGGTGGAGCGGCTTTGCCCGAAGCCGATGAATCCGACATGAAATACTTCATCAGCCAGATCCAGATCCTGATGCCCGTTCTCGGCTTCGACATTTTCCGTGGCCGCCCGAAAGCGGCAGCCACAAAGCCCGACTCGGCGTCCACAGCCGTAAAGTCGGCCACCCCCACGGTTGAGGTGGAATCCACCGAGGTTACCGCGTCTCCGGACAGTCCCGTGTTCCATATGACGACACGTGACGGTTGCGACGCGAAGGCTCAGCTCATCGACGGTGAGTTCACCATGCTTGAGGGTTCAATCATCAACGGGATGATGAAAGACAACCCAGCTATGGCGGATACAACTCGAAAGCAGTTCAATGCACGGCAACCGCTTCATGCGAAGGTCGTCGCCATCAGTACTCCTGGTCCTCGCCCGCATCTGGTTACGCTCCAGAAAGATTTCGTGTTCACGTCCGCGTCAGCTGCCGCTGCCGTGGTGTACGGCCGAGCCAGCGCCAACGGCCGAACCACGTGGCAGACCGCATCGAGGGAAACCTTCGGTGACTGGGAGCGGCGCCAATCCGAGTGAAGAGGACGCCCGTATGCGCTCCCCTCCCACCCACGCCACGCCCTAACGGCCATGCGCCAATGACGACGCCCGCACGTCGCCCCGAACACGGTCCGACCGCTGGATAGGCTTAAGTAAGAACGGTGCGACAATCGACCTTCGATCGCACAACCGCATGCCAACAGCAAGGAGAATCACGTGGCCCCGTCCCAGGAGCAGATCGACCACGCTCGCAAAACTACGTATGCGGCGGTGTGGGACACGGCAGACAAGTATCTGCGGTCGGTGGTTGAGCCGGAGGAATACGGCGATTACATCATCCCGTTCGTCGTGCTGCGCCGGCTCGAGTGCATCCTGGCCGATTCGAAGGCCGAGGTGCTGGAGTTCATCGACGCCAACATCAAGGGCGGCACGGTCGACGTTGCCCCGGCCATCATGGATCTGCGCATCCGCACGTCATTCGGCCTGCGCTTCTACAACACGTCCCCACTTGACCTGGGCACGATCGGCGGCACGGATGATTCGGTGGCGGAGTCGCTGAAGGCGTATGTTGCGGCGTTTTCCTCCTCGATCGCCGATATTTGGGATTCGTTCAAGTTCAACGACAAGGTCGCCACGCTCGCCCGCGCGGGCCGTCTCTACGGGGTCGTCAATCATTTCGCGAACATCGACTTGCACCCGGACCGGATGCCGGACACGGCGATGGGTGATTTGTTCGAGGACGTCATGTACCGGGCGTTCAACACGAAGGGCAAGGGCGCGGGTGCGTTCTATACCCCGCGTGATGCCATCGAGCTGATGGTCAGCATTTTGTTGTCGTCGGACGATGAAGGCCTGCAGGGGGCGGCCCCGTCTCGCACGATCTACGATCCTGCGGCGGGCACTGGCGGCATGCTCCTGGTTGCGCGCCGCGCGTTGGAGGAGCTGAACTCGAACATGCAGGTGTCGCTGCATGGCCAGGAGTTGATGGATTTCTCCTACGGCATCGGCAAGGCCGACTTGCTCATTCAGGGCGGCAATCCGGATTCCATCCGGCACGGGAACACGTTGACCGACGACAGGTACGCGGGCCAAACATTCGACTATGTCCTGACCAACCCGCCGTACGGCTCCGACTGGTCGGCCGACTACGAGTCGGTCGTCGAGGAGGCCGCGGTCGAGGGTTCGCGGTTCTCCCATGGCCTGCCGGCGAAGTCGGATGGGCAGATGCTGTTTCTGTCGCATGTGGCCCATAAGCTCACGCCGGCCCACGGGGAAACGGGTGGTGGTCGCGCCGGCGTGGTCATGAATGGGTCCCCGTTGTTCACGGGTGCGCCTGGGTCCGGGCCGGATTCGATTCGTCGGTGGTTGCTTGACGACGACCTCGTCGACGCCATCATCGCCCTGCCCACGGACATGTTCTATGGCACGAACATCGCCACGTACATCTGGATTCTCGACACGAACAAGGAGCCGCGGCGCCGCGGCAAGATTCAGCTCATCGATGCCACCGACATGTGGGAGCCGATGCGCAAGGGCATGGGCTTCAAGCGTCGTGAACTGTCGCCGGACAATCGCCGCGACATCACTCGCGCCTATGACGCCTTCGAGGATTCGGACATCTCCCGCATCCTCACCGCCGACGACCTGGGTTTTCGTGATGTGCCGGTTTACCGCCAGCGCCGCCTGGCTGTGCAGGTCACCGATGCCGCAGTTGAATCCGCACTGTCCCATAAGGCGGCGAAGCCGGAGCATGAAGCAGTTATCCGTGCCGTGAATGGCACCGAGTACAACGACCTGCCGAACACCCTCAAGTTCGAGGCGACGAAAGCCAAGCTCAAGATGCCTGTGGGGCTCATCGACGCGATCATGGCGGCCGTGGGCGTCGATGATCCGGACGCCCCACCGTCGGTCGACCGCAAGGGCAACCCGGTGTTCGTCCCCGGCTCTGACATGGTCGAACGCATCCCGCTGACCGAGGACGTCGACGAGCACATGTCCCGCGAAGTGCTGCCGTTTGCCCCGGAGGCGATTTGGGACCGTGCCAAAGAGAAGATCGGCTACGAGATCCCCTTCACCCGCATCTTCTACGTGCCCGAACCCGTCCGGTCACTGGAGGAAATCGACGCCGACGTCGCGAAAGTCATGGACGAACTGGCGGCGATGTTCAAGGAGGTGCGGGAGTGATGACCGTCAAACTTGGATATCTGGTCCGCTTCCGAAATGGACAGGACGCAAAGAACGTCGAAGACCCGAATGGCGAGTATCCGATAATCGGTTCCGGCGGCGCGTTTTCTCGTGCCAACGAATTCCTTCACGATGGCGAGTCACTCCTCTTCGGAAGGAAGGGCACCATCGACCGACCACTCCATGTCAACGGTAAGTTCTGGACGGTTGACACCATGTACTACACAGAAATTGGACCGGAAGCATCAGGACGCTACCTCTATTACTGGGCAACGACCATTCCTTTTGACAAGATTTCGACGCAAACAGCACTGCCCAGCATGACCTCGTTCAAGTTGTCTCAGCTCGAGGTTCCACTTCCAGACCTCCCTACTCAGCACCGCATCGCCGACTACCTGGACCGCGAGACCGCGCAGATTGACGCGATGGCCGAAGCGCTCGATGGGCTCGTGGCGCGGCTTGAGGAGCGGCGACGGGGGCTGTTCAAAACTGCCACGGGAGACACGAGGCAGGCTTCACTTGCAGTTATTTCGAGAATCACTCTCGGAAAAATGCTCGACGGAAACAAGAACAAGGGAATACCGACGCCGTATATACGCGCCGCAAACGTAGAGAGGACGGGAAAAATCGACACAGACGACCTGAAGCTAATGAAGGTCACTCCCGCGGAAAACGCAACGTATAGCCTGCGCGCCGACGACATCATAATGGTAGAGGGTGGCGACGCCGGTCGCGTCGGTTACGTTAATCAAGATCTTCCGGGGATCGCATTTCAGAAGACAGTGATGCGCATTAGATGCCACACTAAATATTCATTTCCGAGATATGCCTATTACGCTCTCGATGACGCACATAAATCAGGTCGTATAAGTCTGGACTACAGCCTCTCGACGATCCCCCATTTCCCTGCCGAAAAAGCGGCAAGGTTGGAGATTCCCCTCCCTCCCCTCGACGAGCAGCGCCGCATCGCCGACCACCTCGACGCGGAGACCGCGAAGATTGACGCGATGATCGCCAAGGCCGGCGAACTCCGTGCCCTACTCGATGAGCGCCGCAGCGCACTCATTACCGCCACCGTCACCGGACAGCACCCCGTTCCCGAGGAGCCCTAAACCATGACCACCGCCGCCGCCAAGACCTTGGAAGAGGGTTTCGAGGACGCCATCTGCCGCCAGCTCGCCGAACGCGGGTGGCTCTATGACCGCGAAGCCGGTTCCACCGGGTTCGACCCGCAATTGGCCCTGCACACCGCCGACGCCCTCTGGTGGCTGCGGACCCGCTACCCCGACGAGTACGTCAAGGCGGTGCCCGATCATTTGCCGGCCTCCGAACGTCGACTGGCTGAAGATTCGCTTATCCAGGGGCTGGTCCGCTCACTGAACCGCAAGCCCACCGCCGACCGGACCAAGGGCGGCTCCCGCGGCGGACTCATGGGCACCCTGCGCAACGGGTTTTCACACAAGTCGATGAACGTGGGCACCTCGGCGACGTTCGACGGAATGGTGTCGTTTCCGCCGGCCAACCCGATGGTCGACACCGTCGCAAAGCACGCGGAACTCAACCGGCTTCGTGTGATCCGGCAGGTACGGTTCGACACCAAGTCGAACGAGACCATCGACATTGTGCTGCTGGTCAACGGCGTGCCCGTGGTGACGATGGAGTTGAAAACCGACAACACCCAGACCATCGACGACGCCGAAACCCAATACAAGATCGACCGCGAACCGTCGCGCACGCGCCCCCTGTTGCAGCCCGGCCGGTGCCTGGTCCACTTCGCCGTCTCCAACTCCGAAGTCCGCATGACCACGAAGTTGGACGGCAAGAACACCCGCTTTCTGCCGTTCAACCAAGGCAACGACGGCCACGCCGGCAACCCGCCGTGCGCCGACGGCTCGGAAACCTCCTACCTGTGGCGCGAAGTGCTCGAACGCGAGCAGTTCCTGCGCATCCTGCAATCCTTCGCCGTATGGAAGCCCGGCTCCGGCCGCGGCAAAAAGGCCAGCCCCGGCACGCTCATCTTCCCGCGCTACCACCAGATGCGGGCCGTCGAAGCCGTCACCGCCGACATCGCCGCCAACGGCGCCGGCGGCCGCTACCTTATCCAGCATTCGGCCGGGTCCGGCAAGACCATGACCATCTCCTGGCTCGCCCACCGGCTCGTCCGCCACTACACGGGAACGGCGAAGACGTTCGACTCGGTCATCGTCATCTCCGACCGCACCGTGCTCGACCGAAACCTGCGCGAAGACATCGCCATGCTGCCGGCATCGGCCGGCCTGTTCGTCCCCGTGGGCACCACCGGCGGAGCGAAATCACCCGTGCTGGCCAAGGCGCTGGCCGAAGGCGGGCACATCATCACCTGCACCCTGCAGACCTTCCCCGAAGTCATCCGACGCATCGGCGGCGACGGCGAACTCGCCGCCCGCAAATGGTGCGTCATCGCCGACGAAGCCCACTCCTCCCAGACCGGCAGCTCCGCCGCGGCACTGCGCCGCCTGCTGGCAATGTCCGTACCCACCGGTGAAGACGACGAAGGCATCGACGCCGATGACCTGCTCGCCGCCACCGACGCCGCCGTCGCAACCGCCGCCAACATCACCTTCGTCGCCTTTACCGCAACCCCCAAGGCGAAAACCGTGCGCCTGTTCGGCACCAAGGTCGACGGTGAGAACCGCTGGGTGCCATTCGACGAATACACCATGGCCCAGGCCATCGAAGAGGGCTTCATTCTCGACGTCCTGACCAACTACTCGACCTACGACATGTTCATCCGCGTCAGGGATGCGATGGGGCGCGAAGACATGGTGGACAAGGGCGACGTCGTCAGCGAAATCGTCCGCTACGCAAAGGCCCACGAGACTTCGATTGCCCAGAAGGTCGCCGTCGTCGTCGAGCACTTCCGCGCAAACGTCGCCCACCTGCTCGGCGGGCAGGCACGCGCAATGGTGGTGACGTCATCGCGCCAGGAGGCATACCGCTGGGCAGTGGAGATGTCGAAGTACATCGAAAACAAGGGCTGGGCCGACGAATTCCAGACTCTCGTCGCGTTTTCCGGGTCGCTTTCCATCCCCGGCGTCGGCGAAGTCACCGAAGTGTCCATGAACGGCCTGTCGGATGCGGAGACCGCGTTCAAGGACAGCGACGCCGACTACCGGGTGCTCATCGTCGCCTCGAAGTTCCAGACCGGCTTCGACGAGCCGCGTCTGTGCGCCATGTACGTCGACAAGGTGCTCTCCGGCGTCGCCGCCGTGCAGACGCTGTCGCGGCTCAACCGGATCTATCCGGGCAAATCCGCGCCGATGGTCGTCGACTTCGTCAACAACCCCGCCGGCATCCTCGACTCGTTCAAGACGTATTACAAGACCGCCGAACTCGCCGGGGAGGTCGACCCCAATGCGCTGTTCGACCTCGCCGATTCTCTGGACGGCGCCGGATTCTACGACGAAGACGACCTCGACGCCGTCGCTGCTGCCTACACCGCCGACGACGACGCCATCGACCACGAAGCGTTCCGCGCGCTCATCTCCCCCATCGTCGCCGAATGGACGACCCAGCTCCGCCAGGCCCGGATCGAAGGCGACACCGACACCGTCGATGAGCTGCTGGACTTCCGCGCCGAACTGCGCACCTACGTGAAGACCTGGGAGTTCCTGTCACAGATCGTTAACTTCGGCGAACCCACCCTGCACAAGCGCGCCATCCTGGCGACGTACCTCATGCGCAACCTGCACGTCGAGGGCAAGGCCATCGTCGACATCAACGGCGTCGACGTCATCGGTGTGGCGACCACCCCAAACGAAGTCCAAATCAACCTGGGACTGGCAGATGGGCAGGGCGAGCTGGACGTGCCCACGTTCACCGGAGCGTCCGCAGGCGAGGGAACGGCGACCACTGCAGCGTTCAACGAAGCCGTCGACGAAGCCAACGACATTCTGACCCGCGCCGGCATTCATGTCTCTGACGCGGCGACTCGTGGGTTCGTCCATCGGGTGTGGGGCGCAATCGCGCCCAACGCATCGGTCGGCGCACTGGCCGCCGAGAACACACCGGAGCAGATCGCCGCAGCGCCCGGATTCACCGAGGCCATCGAAGAGGCAATCGTCACGGTTATGCAGGAGGACCGCTCAATCGAAGAATTCTTCCTGGTGAACCAGGGATCGATGGGCGCACTGCGTGCGGTGCTTGCACATCTCGCTTACGCCGCTGCAAGGGAGCAGCGTTCCTGAGCAACCCGTTAGCGTGATGGTGTCCCCCCTCACGGGGGACGGCCACCGGGCCCGGCATGGCTTATCTGCGTGAGAGTTTCCATGATCTGGGGGTGTTGCCACCGGGCACCGGGGACAACCGCTGACAGCTAAT
>NZ_KV787139.1:72715-72807 GCF_001807025.1 Corynebacterium sp. HMSC11E11
GGTTGCACGGTCGGATACCTCCCCGGCCTAGCTGTTGTGTCCCGGTAGGTTGCGAACGCCGCCTACCGGGCCATCACCACATCCGGCGATAA
>NZ_KV787139.1:73807-74027 GCF_001807025.1 Corynebacterium sp. HMSC11E11
TCGGCCTCGACGTCGGCAAAACCGGCCACCATTCCTGCACGCTGACCACCACCGGCGAGAGAATCTACGACAAGCCGCTGCCCCAAGAAGAAGCTGCACTGCTCGAAATCTTCGCGTCCATGCAGGCCCACGGCAGCGTTCTCATGGTCGTCGATCAACCCAACACCATCGAAGTCCTGCCCATCGCGGTGGCCCGCGACTGCGGTTGCACGGTCGGATA
>NZ_KV787139.1:74047-104558 GCF_001807025.1 Corynebacterium sp. HMSC11E11
GACCTTCCATGACCCACGCTAACGCACCACTGACCCCCACCGGGTGAGGAGCGCCTTGCCAAGCTGATCGTCGACGACGGATGGAGCTGCGCCCGAGCCGCCGAACGATTCCAGGTCTCGGCCTCCACGGCCCACAAATGGTCCCGCCGCCACTGCATGCCGGCCCTGGCCTGCCTCGACCAAGCCACCGGTCTGCCGGTGCGCCGGATGCCAGTCAACTCCTACGCCCATGACGCCCCCGGCGACATGGTCCACATGGACATCAAGAAACTCGGCCGCATCCCCGATGGCGGTGGCTGGCGCAAACTTGGCCGCGGAAACGACAAGACCAAGGGCCACTCCGGTGTCGGCTACGCCTACCTGCACCACGTCGTCGATGACTGCTCGCGCTTGGCGTATTCGGAAATCCTCGGCGATGAAAAGAAAGACACCGTCGCCGGGTTTTGGAACCGGGCCCGGGACTTCTTCACCGGTTGCGGCATCGACATCAGCCGGGTGATGACCGACAACGGCCCGGCGTACCGGTCGCGGCTGTTCAACAACGTGCTTGCTGCCCAGCAGGTCAAACACATCTTCACGCGACCGTATCGGCCGCAGACCAACGGCACGGTCGAGCGGTTCCACCGCACACTCGCCGATGAGTGGGACTATGCCGATACCTACGACGGCAAAGCCGCCCGTGCGCGGCAGTATCCGGGGTGGTTTCATCACTCAATCACCACCGACCCCATAGCGCACTGGGCGGCTTAACTCCCGCGGAAGTCGTTCACAACCTCACGGGACACAACAGCTAGCGCCGGTACGGGGCCTCGCCCAACGCAATCGGCTGCGGGTGCTCTGCAACCCACTCGATTGTCGCCTCCGTCAGCGCATCAATGTCTGCCTCACCAGCTTTACGCTGCTTTACGACGGCCATTGCATCCTCGGCGGCCCCAACCGTCTCCAGCCAGAAGTCGGTCATCTTGACAAATTCTTTGTCCCAGTTGACGTAGCCCATCTCCAGGGCTTCGTACCCGAGCCGACCAACGATGCGAATAACTTCACCCTGCACAGTCGCGGCTGGGCCACCACCCGGCACCAGGTAGTTCCAGAGGTAACGGAACTGCCTATTGGTCGACTTATCTGCAGGGACAATGATGTCGCTGTGACCGTCGTGAGGCGTGACCACCTGCGGATGTTCCGCACCGATGCGTTCGTAGAGGCGATCCATGACCGGCTCGTACTTGCCGCGCGCCTTGTCTGACATGCGATCGTAGCGACGACCAAACTTAGTGAACTCTTCGCGGACTTCGTCGTCGATTTCAGGATTTGCCTCAAGCAGAACTTCAATGCTTTTCAAGGCGTTATCGATGTCATCAATATCAGCGGTAGCGACGGCCTCTTTGAACGCTGTCCGGCCGTGACCGAGCCGGTTCTCGCGGTGGAGGTCAGCGCCGTTTTCCAGCAGAAACGCAATGGCCTTGGGCTGATGGCTCATCGCTGCCATGAAAAGCGGAGGATGCGAGCCGGCTTCGATGTCCGCACCACAGTCGAGCAGGAGCTTCATCTTGTCGGTATCACCGCGGTTGGCGTGCTCTGCCAGCGCGGTCTTACCGAATCGGTTCTCGGTGTTGACATCGAGTCCCTGGTCAATCAGCCAGCGCATGAGCTCTGGCGGGGTGCCACGAAGCGCCAGTGCAGTGTCCTTGTTGTATCCGAAAACTGCGTCGAGAGCGCAGGTGTCATATACGGCCGTCAGCGCATCCATGTCACCGGCTTCGAGCAGCTCTTCGAAACCTTCGACCAGTTTCTTTCGCTTCCGTGGCATGTGGTTTTCCCCCTCTACTTACCGCCCTCGTCCGTCGACAGCGCCGCCACGAACGCTTCCTGCGGCACCTCGACGGAGCCGATGTTCTTCATGCGCTTCTTGCCGGCCTTCTGCTTCTCCAACAGCTTGCGCTTACGGGAAATGTCGCCGCCGTAGCACTTGGCCAGAACGTCCTTGCGCAGGGCGCGGATGTTCTCGCGGGCGATGATCTTCGCGCCGATGGCCGCCTGGATGGGCACCTCGAACTGCTGGCGCGGAATCAGCTCGCGCAGCTTCTTGGTCATCTTCAGGCCATAGTGGCGGGCGTCGTCGGCATGCACGATCGCGCTGAACGCGTCGACGGCCTCACCCTGCAGCAGGATGTCGACCTTCACCAGGTTGGCCTCCTGCTCGCCGGCTTCCTCGTAGTTCAGCGACGCATAGCCCTTGGTGCGGGACTTCAACATGTCGAAGAAGTCGAAGATGATCTCGCCCAACGGCACCACGTAACGCAACTCCACGCGGTCCTCGGACAGGTAGTCCATGTTCTTCATCTCGCCGCGCTTGGACTGGCACAACTCCATCGTCGGCCCCACGAACTCGCTGGGAACGATGATCGTCATGTTGACGATCGGCTCGTACACCGCCTTGTTCTTGCCCTCCGGCCACTGCGACGGGTTATGCACCACGATCTCGGAGTTGTCCTCCCGCACCACGCGGTACGACACCGACGGCGCCGTCGAAATCAGATCCAGGTCGAACTCGCGCTCCAGGCGGTCACGGGTGATCTCCATATGCAGCAGACCCAGGAAGCCACAGCGGAAACCAAAGCCCAGCGCCACCGACGTCTCCGGCTCATACGACAACGAAGCGTCGTTAAGCTGCAGCTTCTCCAGCGCATCACGCAGATCCGGGAAATCCGCCTGCGACACCGGGAACAAACCCGAGTACACCATCGGCTTCGGGTCGGCGTAGCCCTCCAGCGGCTCTTCGGCGCCCTTGCTCGCCCACGTGATGGTGTCGCCGACCTTCGTCTCACGCACGTCCTTCACGCCGGTGATGATGTAGCCCACCTCACCCGGGCCCAGGCCCTTGCACGCCGTGGCCGTCGGCGACACGATGCCGATCTCGTGGATCTCCAGCGTCGTATTCGTCGCCATCAACCGCACCTTCTGGTTCGGCAGCAACTTGCCGTCGACCATGCGGATGTAGGTCACCACACCACGGTACGTGTCGTAGACCGAGTCGAAAATCATCGCGCGCGCCGGCGCATCATCGTCGAACTCGCTGGTCGGATGCGGAATCAACTCACACACCCGATCCAACAACTCCGGCACACCCTCACCGGTCTTGCCCGACACCCGCAGCACATCCTCCGGCTCGCAGCCGATGATGTGCGCGATCTCCTCCGAGTACTTCTCCGGATCCGCCGCCGGCAGGTCGATCTTGTTCAGAACCGGGATGATCTCCAGGTCGTTTTCCATGGCCAGGTACAAATTCGCCAAAGTCTGAGCCTCGATGCCCTGCGCGGCGTCGACAAGCAAAATCGCACCCTCACACGCCTCCAACGCACGCGAGACCTCATACGTGAAGTCCACGTGACCGGGCGTGTCGATCATCTGCAGGACAAGCTCCTCGCCCGCATGCGCCCCCGTCTCCGGCACCCACGGCAACCGCACGTTCTGCGCCTTGATGGTGATGCCGCGCTCACGCTCGATGTCCATGTTGTCCAGGTACTGGTCGCGCATGTCACGCGCCTCGACCACCCCCGACAGCTGCAGGATGCGGTCCGCCAAGGTCGACTTGCCGTGGTCGATGTGGGCGATGATGCAGAAGTTGCGGATCTTCTTCGGATCCGTAAACGTCTCCACCGCAAAATTCCTGGTCACGTTGGTCATGCTCCGTACTGCTCGGGGACTGCTGATGCGCAAAGGATGCTCTCCGCCCACACTACCCGCCGCGCAAACACCACCGGGCACCGTCGCCGCGATCGCCGCGCCGCCTGCCTCGGCTAAACTCGTGGGCCATGACGCCCCCCGAGCCCGACGCCACCGCCGCCGACCCGGCCGCGAGCGGTTCCGGCTTGACCGCGCCCGACGCCACCCAGCCCGATCAGGGCCGCCGCCCCGCCGCCGCCACCCTCCGCCGGGCATGGGACCGGGCCCGGACGTGGGCATGGCACCGGATCATCGCCGCCACCGAATGGTTCCGCGGCGGCGACACCCTCGACCGTGGCCTGGAAATGCTCAACGAACAGCTCGGCCTCATGCCCGACGACGGCAACCGCCTGACCAACCGCGAACCGGCCACCGTCGCCCGCCCCACCGCCGACCTGGCCCGCTCCATCGTCTACGCCCCCGACATGGACGGCCAGACCGATCCCGGCGAAGTCGTCTGGGCCCCCGTGCTGCTCGAAGGCGACGCCGAGAAATCCCGCGAACGCGCCGTGGTCGTCGTCGGTCGCCACAAGCAGATCCTGCTGGGCGCGCTGATCTCCACCCACGACCGTCACGCCGACTCGCCGCACTGGCTGTTCATCGGCTCCGGCGCCTGGGACCCGGAGGGCCGGCCGTCGTGGGTGCGGCTGGACAAGATCCTCGAGGTCCCCGAGTCCGGCATCCGCCGCTCCGGTGCGATCATGCCGCGCCGCCGCTTCGACCGCATCGCCGCCCGGCTGCGGTCGGACTACCACTGGTCCTGATCCGGGCCGACGCCCCACACGGGCCAGCCGCCCCCGCACGCGATTTCTTCCGGCCCCGGGTGGGCTGGTAAGGTCTTCGAAGTTGTTTACGCGTGTTTCGCGTGGCCGCAGGCGTTCAGGACCTTGGGTTCGCCGCGGGCGCGCCGGGGCCGGGCCACTCCCGGGAGCCGCGGACCATCACCGACCACGGATACAAGAGGTATTCACATGGCTAACATCAAGTCCCAGATCAAGCGCAACAAGACCAACGAGAAGGCTCGCCTCCGCAACCAGGCCATCCGCTCCGAGGTGCGCACCGAGATCCGCAAGCTCCGCGCCCTCGTCGAGGCCGGCGACAAGACCGCCGCCGAGGCTCAGCTGCGCGTTGCTTCCCGCAAGCTCGACAAGGCCGTGTCCAAGGGCGTCTTCCACCGCAACAACGCGGCCAACAAGAAGTCCGCCCTGGCGAAGTCCGTCAACAAGATCGAGGGTTAATTCCCCGCTTTACGACGGCCACCGGGCGACCACCTCGCCCGCAGCCCGAAAGCGCCCCGCTGGTTTTCCGGCGGGGCGCTCTCGCGTTTCTACCTGCGGTGCGAACCGCGGGCCAGGGCCGCGATGTCGACGACGGCCTTTTCCACGGCGTACTCGGGGTCGGCGGCCCAGCCCTTCACGCCGGCGTCGAGTTCGGCGATGATCTGCGCCGCATGCGCGATCGCCGGCGTGGACCACCGTGATGCCAGGCGGTGGGTCTTCTCCAGCTTCCACGGCGCCATGCCGTACGTGCCGGCATCACGGTTGCTCACTCCGCGCACCGCATGGAGCCGGGCGACGTCGCCCACCATTCCCGACAACGCCGACGCCAGCAGCGGGTACGGCACGCCGATCTGCATCGCCCGGCGCGCCAACGCCAACGCCTCGGGCCCCCGGCCGGTCAACGCCAGTTCGGCGACTTCGAAGCCGGAGACCTCCGCGGTACGCCCGTAGTAGGTGCGCACGGCCTCGACGGTGACGTTGCCGCCGGTGTCCGACACCAACTGCGACACGGCGGTGGCCAGCTCTCGAAGATCCGATCCGACGGAATCGAGCAACGCATCGATGACGTCCTGCGACACCCGCAGCCGGTGCGCCTGGAACTCGCCGCGCACGAACTTGGGCAGTTCGTTGCGTTTCATGGAGTGCGCCTCGAACAGCTGGGCCCCGGTTTTGCGCAGGGCGGCGACCATCTTCTTCTGCCGCCCCTCACCGGAGTGCTGCAGGATCAGGGTGATGCCGGGTGCGGGGTCCGCGGCGGCCTGGACGATGAGGTCGGCGGGTTCCTTGCCGGCGGCGTCGCAGTCGGTGAGCACGACGATGCGGTCCTCGCCGAACAGCGAGGGGCTGAGCAGTTCGACCAGGTCGGTGGTGGTCACGTCCCCGCCGCGCAGGTCGGTGATGGGCACCGATCGCCCGTCGGGGTCGCCGGGGGTGGCGGCGGAGCGGCGGACGGCGGCGATGATCGCCAACCGGGCGCGGTCGATGAGCAGCCCTTCCTTGCCGACGATCACGTTCACCGGTGCGGGCATCGTCTGAGTCACTCCCCCATCGTGCCAGACTCCCCGGATCCGGCCACGTCGGAGCCGCTCGTCCCCGCACCGCCCGCCCCCGCACTGCTTCTCCACACTGCACCGCTCCTCCACACAGCACCATCCGGGTAGAGGGCGTGAGTGCCGTCGCGTGCGGGGCAGACGACGGGGATGCCATCGGTGGTGCGAATGCGGTCACGCGCCCGGTCCCCGCAGTCGGCGACGACGAGCCACCGCGGCCGCGCACCCGCCCCGGCACCGCCCGGATGGCCGGTTGTCCCGTCGCCCCAGTTCTCGGCCTCGTCGAGTGTGGCGTACACCGTCGACTCTTCCACGGTCAGCTCTTCGGCCAGCGGCCACGCATCGGTCGTGGCGGCTTGCCCGCCTCCGGTCACGGCCGCTCCCACATCCCCGCCGTTTCCTTCGGCCGCTGCGCCATCCAGAGCCAGGCGGCAGTTACGGGGCAGCGCCTGGAGATGGACGTCGTCACGCAGGGCAGCGGGCACCACGAGCACCCGGTCATCATCAACGCAGGCCCCGGCGATCCACCCCGGCGGTGCGGCCGGGATGTGCCAGCCGAATGCGATGATGACGCCCGCAGCCCCCATCGCCACGCACGTCACCGCAGCGGCCACCGACGGCCACGCAACCGCCGCAGCCGCCGCCACCAGGAACACCGTCACTCCGAACAGCCCCATCTCGCCCGCGTCACCGGGCATCCCGGCCGCAGCATGCCCCACCGCATGCACCCACCAGGCGAACGGCGCGGCCACCCACACCAACACCGTCACCACCGGCCCCAGCCCCAACAGCGCGGCAACGGCGGCCAGCGTCCCCGCAACGGTCACCGGGGCCACTGCGGGGGCTGCGGCGAGGTTGGCCACGACGGAGACGTGGGAGACCTCGCCAAGAGTCAGCGCCAGGACCGGCACCGTGGCGATGTGCGCCACCAACGCCACCGCCGTCGCACGCACCAGCGGAGCCGGCAGCCGCGCCACCCCGGGGATGCGCAACAGCCGATGCGTCATGGGGGCCGCCGCGAGCACCAGCCCTGCGGTGGCCGCCACCGACAACGCGAACCCGACGGACACGGCAAGATCCGGAAAAGCCACCACCAGCACGATCGTCCCCGCCATCAACGCCGGCACCGCCTGCCCGCGCCTGCCCAACAGCACCGCCAACAGCCCGACGATGCCCGTGAGCAGGGCCCGCAGCACCGACGGCTCCGTGCCCACCACCGCCACGAACGCCACCAACGTCACCGCCGCGGCCGCCACCCGCCAACGCGGCGGCGCCCACGACAACGCCCACACCGCCGCCCCCATCACCAACGCCAGATTCGCGCCCGACACCGCCGACAGGTGCGCCAACCCGGAGTCGACCATCATCTTCTGGTCGGCCGCACCGAAGCCGCGTTCGTCGCCGAGCGTCATCGCGGGAATCAGCCGATCCGGCCCCACCGGCAGCCCCGCGGCGGCATCGCGCAGACCGTCGCGGACGCGGCTGATGTGGTCGTCCGGATGCTTGACGACGTCCACCGTCCCCCGCAGCGACGCCGTCACCCCGGACAACGACGGGCGATCCGACGCGGAGATCTTCGCGTACGCCTCCAGCACCGTGCCCCGGTCATGGTCGAGCAGGCGCTCATCGCCGAACACCCGCACGCGGCCAGGCAGCCCGGTGACGCTGGCTTGCGCCGTGGCCCCATGGTCGGTGGCCTTCGGCGTCGTGGTCAGCGTCAGGACGGTTTCCTTCACCACGCCCGTGCCATCGGTGCCGCCGACCCCGACACCGCGGATGCCCTCGGCGATGGGGTGGGCGGCCGCCCGTGCCCGGCGAATGAGGGTGGCGGCCACCGAAACCGTGACCGTCACCGCCGGCAACGCCACCGTCGGGTCCCCGCGACGCCACGCCACCACACCCGTGAACACCGCCGCCGCCAGCAGGAGCCAGCCCGGCGAGACCGTCGTCGACGTCGTCAACGTCAACGCCGTCGCCGCCCACGTCAACAGCGCCGCGGGCACCAACCGCAGGTCCACTCCGGGGCGGGCAACCGCCGGCCCCGCATCCGGTGGCGGCGGCGCCGGGTCGGCCAACGAGAACGTGCGGGTCTCGGCCATCGCATCACACCGTCACTTCCGCGCGCATGCCCTCCAGCTTCGCCGGGCCGATGCCGGGGACCTCCTCGAGCTGGTCGACGCTGGTGAAGGGACCGTGTTGCTCCCGGTGCGCGACGATCTTCTTCGCCGTGGCCGGACCAATGCCGGTGACCGTCTCCAACTCGGCCTCCGACGCCGTGTTGATGTTCACCAGGCCCCCGCCACCGCCACCTCCACCCGCGCCACCACCCGCGCCGGCTTCCCCACCGCCGACACCGCCCGCAGCCGACGCTGCACCGTCCGGCGCGCCCGCCGACGTGCCGCCGGTCGACAACGCCGGCAGCGGATCCGGCCCCACGAGAATCTGCTGACCATCCACCAACGGCGAGGCAAGATTCACGCTGGCAGGACTCGCCTCGGGCAACATCCCACCGGCCGCATTCACCGCGTCGGCCACCCGCGCAGTACCGGGCACGGTGACCACACCCGGATGATGAACCATCCCCACCACCGACACGATGATCTCCGCCGGCACCGCACCATCCCCGGCTCCCCCGCTCCCGGTACCCCCATGCCCGGCGCCACCGGGCCGCGCCCCGTCCCACTCCCCGGCATTCTCCACGCCGGCACCCGCCCCACCGGCGGCCGCACCCACCCGGTCGGCGTCGACAAGCACGGCATCCACCGCAGGCTCGTCCACCACCGGCCCCCGCGACAGCAGCCACCCGGCGATGACCGCCACCAGCACCACCGCACCGGCCATCGCCACGGCCACCACGGTCCGCCGCCCCACCCGGATACGCCGCCGCGAATAATCGACGGGCATCGCTTCCTCGGCGGGCACCGGCTCCAGCAGGTCCCCCAAACGCGTTCGCAACGAATCCACGCCCGCACGCTAAGACCGCAGCACCGACCGACGCGCGTCGAAAAGGACCGGATCATCCTCGATCGTGGATGAATCCGGTCCTGTGGAAAACCCCGAAAAGCGGTGGGTTTATTGCTTTACGACGTCCCATCCATCGCCATCGCCGCATGAATCGGCATCGCCGTCATCGGCGGAGGCGGCGGAAACGTCATCGTCGCGCTCGTTGGCCCGGACAGTGGTCTTATCGCTGCTCTTGTCGCGCCTTTTGCCACCGCCCACATCGGTGACCGCGTCACCGCCCTTTCCGCTGGTCTTGTCACCGACCTTGTCGGCGGCCTTCTGCGCCGCCTCCTCGCGAGCATCGCGGCCGAACGCCGCGCCTTCGGGATCGGAATTGTCGCGACGCGCCAACTCGGCGATCGCATGCGCCAACGCCTCGGCCTTCTCGATGGCCGCACGACGGTTCTCCGACCACGTCGGCAACTTCGCCGCCACACTCGTAAACAACGGCGACGCATCACGCCCGACCACCGACGCCGGCGGCAGCGGCGCGTCGTCGCCGTCGTCAATGGCGCCAGCGTCGGCGTCCGCTCCCTCAGCCTCGTCCTCGGCGACGACCATGCCCACGGCAAAAGCGCGGGGCCCGGTGTGCGCGGCGATCGCGGCGGGCAAATCGACGACGTCGAACGTCGAACCCTCCGGCAGCGCCAACGACAACATTGCGTGCAACTCCTCGACGCGCTCGTCGGCACCCGAATGCTGCAGCATCACGTGCGCGGGACGCCCGGCCGCCTCCGTCGCCGCGAAGTCGACGAGCTTGTCCAGCACCTTCGCCTCCGTGCGGCACTTGGCCACCAAACCCAGCGCCCCATCCTGGATGCCGACGATCGGCTTGATCGCCAACGCCGTCGACAACACCGCCTGACCGGTCGAAATGCGGCCACCGCGGCGCAGCGGCTCCAACTTGGGCACGTACAGCCACAGACGATTACGCGCCAGCACACCCTCTGCGGCGGCGACGCATTCCTCCAGATCCGCCCCCTCGGCGGCCTTTTCCGCCGCGGCGATCGCGGCGGCCCCCATTCCGGCGCCGACCATCGTCGAATCCACCACGGTCACCCGCTCCAGCACCGCCGCCGCCGTCATCGCATTCGACCACGTCGCCGACAACCCCTTGCCCAGGTGCAGCGCCACCACGCCCGCGTCGCCACCGCGCTCCAGCGCCCGCGCGTACGCCGCGCACAACGTCAACGGGCCGATCGCCGAGGTCGTCTGCTCCCCGTCGACCTCATCGAGGCCCAACGGCACCACCGTGATGCCATGACGCCGCGCAACGTCATCGTCCAGGCACGCCGACTCATCCACGACGACCTGGACGCGACCGGCACCCCGCTCCCCCACGCCGGTCACCTTTCGGACTCCTCGCCGGTGTCCTCGCCGAACACCTCGGCGTTGAACGCGCCGAGATACCAACCGAGCTCACCATCCGGCCGTGGCCTGGCCGTCAGCTCCACCCACGCGGTGTTCCGCAACCCGTTGAACATCGTGTAGTGGCTCACCGGCACATCCAGCAGCGACGCCGTCAACGCGGCAATCGCCCCGCCGTGGGCCACCAGCAACACCGCGGAACCAGGCCACGAATCGTCGTCAAGCAACTCGTCGACGACCGCACGCATGCGCGCCGCGACCTCCACCCGGGTTTCGCCACCCGGCGGAGCCCACGTCGCATCATGCCGCCACGTCGCCCGCTGCCCCGGGTATTCCGCATCGATCTCACCGTGGGTGCGGCCCTGCCACTTGCCCAAAAACGTCTCCCGCAAACGGGAATCACGCTCGACGTCGAGGCCCAGCACCCGACCGACGGCATCGGCGGTCTGCGCCGCACGGCTCAAATCCGACGACACGATCCGCCGAATGTCCCGCTCCCGACGCCCCACATGCGCCGCGACACGCTCCGCCTGGGCCACGCCCTCCTCCGACAACTCGGTGTCCAACTGCCCCTGCATGCGGCGCGTGGCGTTGTACGTCGTCTGGCCGTGGCGAAGCAACAGCAGGCGGCGGGCGGCGACGGGTTCCATCGGCACGTCCTTCCTGGGGTCGGGCTGGATTGGGATCGGGTTGGATTGGGGCGGGGTGAAGCGGGACGCGCGGCCTACAGCTCGTCGGCGTCCGGCCCCGGCGCGGCCAGCGGAATCTCGTCGATGGACCGCGCATGGTGCGACGCATCCGCCGAACCCGTCACCGGAGTCTGCTCGACGCCTTCGACCTCGATGCGCGGGCAGTCCTTCCACAGGCGATCCAGGCCGTAGAAATCGCGCTCCTCGTCGCGGAACACGTGGACGACGAGCACGCCGTAATCCAGCAGCGCCCACCGGCCCTCGCGGACGCCCTCGCGGCGCACGGGCTTGACGCCGGCGTCGCGCAGGTCATCCTCGACCTCGTCGACGATCGCGGAAACCAGACGCTCGTTGTCGGCGCTGACCAGAACGAACGCGTCGGTGATCACCAGCGGCCCCGACACGTCGATGACGGCGATGTCCTCGCCCTTCATGCGGTCGGCGGCCCGGGCGGCGATGGTGGCCAGGGTGGCGGCCTCGGTGGATGCGGTCACGAGTGGAATTCAGCTCCCGTAGTTTTCGTCTTCGTCCCCGCCGGCGGGCGGGAGGTCACGGGCTCGCCGGTCGGCGGCCCGGTCGGCGTGCACGTCCTGGTACAAGCCCCTTTTGGCAATGTACTGCACCACGCCGTCGGGTACGAGATACCAGACCGGTCTGCCCTCCGCGGCGCGCGTGCGGCAGTCGGTCGACGAGATCGCCATGGCGGGGATGTCGACCAGGTGCAGGCGGGCGCGGTCGACGTCGGGCAGGTCATCTTCGTCGAGGTGGAACCCCGGACGATTGACGCCGACGAACGTGGCGGCGTCGAACATCTTCTCCCAGTCCCGCCACGTGACGATCTTCTGCAGCGCGTCGGCGCCGGTGATGAAGAACAGTTCGTCGCCGGGGAACTGGGCGCCGAGGTCGTTGAGCGTGTCGATGGTGTACGTCGCGCCGGGGCGGTCGATGTCGACGCGCGACACCGTGAACCGCGGGTTGGAGGCGGTGGCGATGACCGTCATCAGGTAGCGGTCCTCGGAGTCCGTCACGCGCCGGTCGCGCTTCTGCCACGGCTCGCCGGTGGGCACGAAAATGACGCTGTCCAGGTCGAACCGGTCGGCGACTTCGCTGGCGGCGACGAGGTGGCCGTTGTGGATCGGGTCGAACGTGCCGCCCATCACGCCGATGCGCCGCGGGCGGTCCGCGCGCGCCGTCAGCGCACGCGGCGGGGTCGGCTCGTTTCGCTTGACGACGTCGCCCGCCTCCGCCGCAGTCGCCCGCATTGCCTTGTCATGGTCTCCCGACATGGCGGAGATCGTACCCGCCGCAGGTGGCGCCCGATAATCGCCGGTGACCGCATTTCACCGGCGGGGCGACCCGAACCACCACCCAAATACTGATTTGCGACTCGCAATTGTCCGATGCGGCGCCCGTCCGTACCATCGGACACATGAACGCGCATGTGTCCGGAGGCCCCGACGTCATGTCGGGCGCCGTTCCGCGCTCTGCGCCGAACCCCGTCCGCGGCGCCGCCGCCGACGCCCCGGCGATCCCCGCGATCCAGCTCATGGACTCGCACGGCCGCGTCGCCCGCGACCTGCGCGTCAGCGTCACCGACCGCTGCAATCTGCGCTGCACCTATTGCATGCCGGCCGAGGGCATGGAGTGGATCCCCGGCCGCGATCTGCTCACCGACGACGAGATCATCCGTCTGATCACCCTGGGCGTCGAGCGCCTGGGCATCCGCGAGATCCGTTTCACCGGCGGCGAACCGCTGCTGCGTCCGGGGCTCGCCGACATTATCGCCGCGACGAAGCAGCTGCGCACCGACGAAGGCCGCGTCCCCGAAACCGCGTTGACCACCAATGGTGTGCTGCTCGCCGGACAAGCCGGCCGCCTCGCCGCCGCGGGGCTCGACCGGGTCAACGTCTCCCTCGACTCCATCAGGCCGGACACGTACGGTCTGCTGGCGCGACGAAACAAGCTTGACGACGTCCTGCGCGGCCTCGAAGCGGCTCAACGGTCGGGATTGTCGCCGATCAAGATCAACACGGTGCTCATGCCCGGCCGCAACCACGATCAGGCCGTGGAACTGCTGCACTTCTGCTTGGAGCGCGGCTATCAGCTGCGGTTCATCGAAGAGATGCCGCTGGGCCCCAAGGGCCAGTGGCTGCGCGATTCGATGATCACGGCCGAGCGGATCCTGTCCGACCTCGGCACCGAATTCGACCTGTCCCCGTCGACCAAGCCCCGCGGCGATGCCCCGGCGGCGCTGTGGGACGTGTCGGCGGGCGTCGGCAAGCACACCGGCACCGCCCACCGCGGCGGCGAAGTCGGCGTCATCGCGTCGGTGACCAGGCCGTTCTGCGGCGCCTGCGACCGCACGCGGCTGACGTCCGACGGCGCAATCCGCAATTGCCTCTTCTCCCGCACCGAACGCCCCTTGCGCGACCTGATTCGCGACGGCGCCACCGACGACGACATCGCCGCGGCGTGGGTCGGCGAAATGGCCGCCAAGGCACCCGGCCACGGCATCGACGACCCGTCGTTCCTGCAACCCGACCGCGGCATGTCCGCCATCGGCGGATAACGCCCGCCACCGCGGCGAGAAACCCGAACCACCACCCGAGGAGCACCCCATGACCGAACCTTCCACGACCACGGGGCACACCGCGCCCACCGCCACCCGCACGGCCACGCTGACGTTCTTCGCCTCCGCCGCCGAAGCCGCCGGACAACCGCGCACCGACGTCGTCGTCCACGACGGCGACACCTACCGGGATGTGCTGCGCCGCTCGGCCGAAGGCAACGACCGACTGGCCCGCATCGTCGACGGTTCCGCCGTATTCGCCGCGGGCGAACTGGTCCGCGACCTGGACCGCCCCGCCACCGTCGACCAGATCGACGTCCTCCCGCCCTTCGCCGGCGGATAGGACGAACGGGGTGCGGGCGGTCGTCGTCAAGCACACGGTGCCGCAACCGGTGTAACCGCCGCAGTCACGCGCTGTTCGACCACTCGTGGCTGCCGTCGGGGAAAACCTGGCGTTTCCACACCGGGATGTCCCGCTTGACCTCCTCGACCAGCCAGCTGCACGCCTCGAACGCCTCGGCGCGGTGCGATGCGGAAACGGCCACCAGGAACGCGACGTCACCGACGGCGAGCTCGCCCACGCGATGCCCCACCCACAGGCGGTGCACGCCGCGGCCCTCGAACGCCTCCGCGCACTTCGCCGCGATGGACTCGATGACCTCGCCGGCCTTCGGATGACAGCTGTACTCGATCCGGTCGACCGCCCGGCCACCGTCGTGATTGCGCACCACGCCCGTGAAGGACACCACCGCCCCAGCGCGATCGTCACCCACCGCAGCCGACGCCTCGGCCGGATCCAACGGCGACTCGGAAACTCCCGCCCCTACAATCTCAATCACCCCACCATGGTGCCCGAAAGGCGATGATGCCGCGATGAACCCCACCGTGACCGGCGACGATGCAGCCCCCGGACGCTCCCCGTCCACGCCGTTGACCGTCGAGCAGTACCTGGCCGTCGTGCTTGACGACGTCCCCGCCCCCGCCCCGACCACCCTGCCGCTGGCGGACTGCGCGGGACTGATCCTGGCCGATGATGTCGCCGCGACACTGCCCGTCCCGCCATTCACCAACTCGGCCATGGACGGGTTCGCCGTGCGCACAGCCGACATGGCGTCCGGAGTCGGCGTCACCCTCCCCGTCTCCGCCGATGTTCCGGCGGGCACGTGGCCGGGGCCGCTGGAACAGGGGACGGCGGCTCGAATCATGACCGGCGCCCCCGTCCCCGACGGCGCCGACGCCATCATCCCGGTGGAGGACACCGACTCCGCTCCCGGACCGCGGTCCTGCCCGACGACCGTCACCCTGACCGCCGACGTCACCGGACGGGTTCGAGCCGGCGTCCACATCCGACCGGCCGGCGAAGACGTCGATGTCGGAGACGTCGTGTTGCGCACCGGAGACGTGCTCTCCGCCGCGGCGCTGGCCTCGGCGGCGAGCATCGGACACGGCACGTTGCGCGTCTTCGCCCGCCCGCGGGTGGCCGTCGTGGCCACCGGCGCCGAACTCGTCGCCCCCGGCGAAGCACCCGGTCCCGGCCAGATCCCCGATTCCAACACCATCCTGATGACCACCCTCGCCCGCGGCTGGGGAGCCGACGTCACCGTCGTCCGGGCCAGCGGCGACACCGCCGATGAACTGGCCGACGCGCTGGCCCGCGCCGCCGCCGACGCCGACGTCGTGGTGACCTCCGGCGGCATCTCCGCCGGCGCATTCGATCCAGTGAAAACACTGGCCGCCGAGGGCCGCGCCGACATCGGGTTCCACCGGCTCCGCCAACAACCCGGCGGCCCGCAGGCATGCGGCCGCGTCGGTGACGCGGTCCTGCTCGGCCTGCCCGGCAACCCCGTCAGCGTCTTCGTCTCCGCCATCCTGTACCTGCGACCCCTCCTGGCGAAGCTGGCCGGACGAGAGGCGGGAGAGGCCGTCGTCAAGCGAAACGACCGGCCGACCGCGAACCTCGCCGCGCCCGCGATCCCCGGAATGGAAACCATCGAGGTCATCGCCGACGCCGAATTCCGGGCGCGGCGCGGCAAGATGCGCTTCGTGCCCGTCACCGTCGTCGACGGCCGCGCCCGCCCGGTCCATGAACGCGGGCTCGGATCGCACTTAATCGCCAGCCTGCACGGCGCGAACGCGCTGCTCGTGCTGCCCGAAGCCGGCGCCGACGCACCCGACGTGTTTTCCCCCGGCGACCACCTCGCCGCCATCCCCCTCGACCCCGCGCTGCGCCCCGAAAAGGACCGACACTCATGAGCGACACCCTCGACGACTCCACCACCGACACCACCGACACTGCGAACACCGCCGGCGCCGCCGACGAACGAACCACCGAACCAGCCATGGGTTTCACCCACCTCGACTCCCGCGGCTCGGCCCGCATGGTCGACGTCACCGCCAAGAAGCCGACCGTCCGCTCGGCGACGGCGAAGGGCGAGGTCACGTGCTCGCCGGACGTGATGGCGGCCCTGCGCGACGGCACCGTCCCCAAGGGAGACGTCGCCGCAGTGGCGCGCATCGCGGGCATCGCCGCCGCGAAAAAGGTGCCCGATCTGCTGCCGTTGGCGCACGTCATCGGCGTGCACGGCTGCATCGTCGACGTCGAATGGGGCGACGACCGGGTTCTGCTCACCGCCACGGTCCGCACCGCCGACCGCACCGGCGTGGAGATGGAGGCGCTGACCGCCGTGACCGTCGCCGCGCTGGCGATCGTCGACATGGTCAAGGGCGTCGACCGGTCCGCCGCGATGGAGAACTGCCGCATCGTGGCCAAGTCCGGCGGCCGATCCGGCGACTGGGTGCGCCCGGAATAGCACCGTGACCATGCCTTACGACGACCACCGCGAGGCGCCCGCCGAGTTGCCGCCGTCGTTCGCCATCGTGTTGGCCGGCGGCACCGGCCGAAGGATGGACGGCGCGTCGAAACCGGACGTCGTAGTCGCGGGGCGCCGCATGATCGACCACGTGCTCGGCGAACTCGCCGCGCAGTCCGTGCCCGCCGTCGTCGTGGGGCCGCCGGATCTCGCCGTTCCCGCCGACGTCCCGACCGGCGTGACCCTGGTTCGCGAGGATCCTCCCTTCGGTGGCCCCGCCGCCGGCATCGCCGCAGGTTACGACGCCGGGCCTTTGTCGTCCGGCACGTTGGTCGCCATCCTCGCCTGCGACGCGCCCTTCGCTCCGAGGGTTCTCCCCGATCTCGTCGCCGCCGCGTCCAACTCCGGCGGACCCACGTCCACCGGTGTTGGCGCATCCGATTCCGCCCGCACCAAACTCACGGGCGACGCCGACTCATCGGCCGCATCCGTCGGTGCGGTGGCCGTCACGCCGGATGGCCGGATTCAACGGTTGCTATGCGTCGTCGACTCCGATGCCCTGGGCGCCGCCATCCGCCGACTAGAGAACGCCGGCGGGGTTCGCGACCGATCCGTGCGCGCGCTCCTCGGCGGCCTACCCCTCACCCCGGTTGACGTGCCCGCGTGGGCCACCGACGCCGACACCCCGGACGACGTCATCGCACTCGAGCGCATGTCGCCGGATGGCCGCGAATCGCCACTGTGACGAAAGCCGATCGCCGACGCTCGCCTCGGCCGCGTGCCGGCCGTGCGTTAGCCGTGTTCCGAACGGGCGTTGGTTGCGTGTCGGCCCGTGACTGACGGGCCACGATGACGCGCCATGGGCAGACAATGCGCCACACCAGCCCCACCGCTAACCATCGACGGCCAAATCGCCCAAAACGACTCACCCCGCCGAACTCTACGGACCCCTGACCTGCGCATTCAGAAACGGTCAATGAGTCGTTTTGGGCGATTCACACGGCGATAACGCCCGATTCATCGCTCCACCGCCGACTCGTCCAGCAAGCCGCCACCCCCAGGAAACGGGCCCCGACGGTGCGGACATCCGCCACCGCTGAACCCGTCGGCGGCCCGTCGCAAAGCGGCGCTTCAGTGATCGCCGCCGCCGAGCTGCTCCAGCAGATGCGGCATCAGCGGGCCGATGACCTCGATGGCGTCGCGCACGCCACCGGAGCTGCCCGGCGCGTTGACGATCACGGCCGCGTCCCCGCCACGCCCGGTCACGCCGACGATGCCGCGCGACAGACCGGCCAACGGGGTCTTGGTCAAACCATGGTTGAGGATCTGCGTTTCCAGCCCCGGCAGCCGCGTGGCCACGAACGGCTCGGTCGCCTCCGGAGTGTTGTCGCGGGGCGTGACGCCGGTGCCGCCGGTCGTGAATACGAGCCGGGCGCCCCCGTTCAGGGCGGTTTCGATGGCGGCGCGGATTTGCGGCACGTCATCGGTCACGACGACCGGCTCGGGGCACACGACGCCATGCGCGGCGAGCGCCTCGACGGCCCGCGGCCCGGACTTGTCGGGGCGAGTACCGGCGGCACAACGATCGCTGACGGTGATGACCACGCCCGGCACCTCCCCCTCCATCGGCGCGAGCTGCTTTTCGACGATCCCGTCGGAGCCGAGACCGGCCCCGTTTCCCGAGTTCGCGCGCGCACCCGACGCGTGCGAACCATCGCCCTCCGTTCGATTCGATTTCTGCGAATGCGCGGAATGCATTTCGTTCATTTCAACGTCCTTGCCGGCCATGATTCTTTCAACGTTCCTATCGTTCATGGTTCTTTAAGGCTCCCCATCGGACATGTCGACCATGCTTCTTTCAGCGTCCTTATCGGCCATGTTTCGATCATATGTCCTTCAATTCAGCAACACGCATGTTGCGAAAATAGCCCAATGACCTGCACTTTTAGCCTGGACGAATTTACGCATCCAAGTTACGATATTTGTGAGTGCAATCAACTCAGAAGCGCCGGAGGGGCCGGCAATCATGCGTACCGGTTATCTCCGCCAACACGAATTGAGGCCCGCATGTCCATCGACACCTCCGGCCGAGTGATCCAAGGCTGGAACCCCGAAGATGAAGCAGCCTGGGACAAGAAAATCGCCTGGCGAACGCTGAGCATCACCACCTTCTCCATGATCCTGGCCTTCGCGGTCTGGTTCCTCGTCTCGGCGATCGCCCCCAAACTCAACGACATCGGTTTCGACCTGTCGGCCAGCCAGTTGTACTGGCTCGCGGCACTCCCCGGACTCTCCGGCGGCGCGATCCGCCTGATCTACATGTTCCTGCCGCCCGTTCTGGGCACCCGCAAGCTCGTCGGCATCACCTCGCTGCTGCTCGCGGTGCCGATGCTCGGCTGGGGCTTCGCCGTCACCGACCCGTCGACCCCCTACTGGTGGCTCGTCGTGCTGGCCCTGATGACCGGCATCGGCGGCGGCTGCTTCTCGGGTTACATGCCGTCGACCGGCTACTTCTTCCCCAAGCGCATGTCCGGCACGGCGCTCGGCCTGCAGGCCGGCATCGGCAACTTCGGCATGTCCCTGATCCAGCTCATCGCCCCCTGGCTGATGGGCTTCACCCTGCTGGGCATCGGCTTCGTCGCCCCGCAACGCGACGCCGGCAACCAATCCGACCTGTGGGTCCACAACGTCGCCTGGTTCTTCCTGCCGTGGACCATCCTCGCCGCCATCCTCGCGTTCACCATGCTCAAGGACGTGCCGGTCAAGGCGAACTTCCGCCAGCAGCTGGACATCTTCGGCAACAAGAACACGTGGATCCTCACGATCATCTACATCATGACCTTCGGCGCCTTCTCCGGCTTCGCCGCCCAATACGCGCTGCTGGTCAACAACGTCTTCGGCAGGAGTTCCGACTTCGTCGCCCAGGGCTACGACCCCGAAACGCTGCCGCAGGGCGCCGCACTGGCGTTCCTCGGCCCGATGATCGGCGCCGGCGTCCGCGCCCTGTGGGGCCCGCTGTGCGACCGCTACGGCGGCGCGATCTGGACCTTCGTCTGCGGCGTCGGCATGACCGTCTTCACCGTCGCGGTCGCCTTCCTGGTCAAGCCGACCGAACCCGACCAGTTCTGGTGGTTCTTCGCCGCCATGATGACCGTCTTCTTCTTCTCCGGCCTGGGCAACGCCGGCACGTTCAAGCAGATGCCGATGATCCTCACCCCCCGCCAGGCGGGCGGCGTCATCGGCTGGACCGCCGCGATCGCGGCCTTCGGCCCGTTCCTCGTCGGCATGTTGCTCTCCGCCCTCGACCCGCAGGTCTTCTTCCTCGGCTGCGCGGTGTTCTTCGCCTTCGCCACGACGCTGACCTGGATCTACTACGCCCGCCCGAACGCTCCGTTCCCCGGCTGACCGAAGGACGTCGCCATGACCCACCGCGCCCGACGGGGCCAGCCCCCACCGTCGCAAAGCAAGAAGACCCCGACCCCGCCCACCGCTCCTGCCCCTCACCCGACTAGGAGTCTTCGATGACCACCACCGACAGCCGCCCGGCCTCCGGATCCGGCTCATCCAACCCCCTGTTCAAGCTGGGCGGACAACTTCGCCGCGGCACCGTGAGCGAAGACTCGCGCCAGATGTTCCTCAAAGGCGGCCGCGACGCCGACCGCTTCTACCGCCAACGCTGGAGCCACGACAAGGTCGTCCGCTCCACCCACGGCGTCAACTGCACGGGCTCCTGCTCGTGGAAGGTGTACGTCAAAGACGGCGTGATCACCTGGGAAACCCAGGAGACCGACTACCCGACGATCGGCGCGGACATGCCGGAATACGAGCCCCGCGGCTGCCCCCGCGGCGCGGCGTTTTCCTGGTACACGTACTCGCCGACGCGCATCCGCTTCCCCTACATCCGCAGCACGCTGCTGGATTACTGGCGCAAGGCGAAGGCCCGACTGAAGGACCCGGTGCTGGCGTGGCGCGACATCGTGGAGGACCCGGAACGCTCGCGGGCGTACAAGGAAGCGCGCGGCAAGGGCGGCCTGGTGCGCACGACGTGGGACGAGGCGATGGAAATCGTCGCGGCCGCGCACGTGTACACGGTCAAGCGTTTCGGCCCCGACCGGCTGGCCGGCTTCACGGTCATCCCGGCGATGTCGATGCTGTCCTACGGCGCCGGTTCCCGCTTCTACCAGTTGATCGGCGGCGCGATGCTGTCGTTCTACGACTGGTACGCGGACCTGCCGATGGCCTCTCCGCAGGTCTTCGGCGACCAGACCGACGTCCCGGAGTCGGCGGACTGGTTCAACTCCGATTACCTCATCATGTGGGGCTCGAACATCCCGCTGACCCGCACGCCCGACGCGCACTTCATGACCGAGGCCCGCTACCACGGCCAGAAGGTCGTCGCGGTGTCGCCGGACTACGCGGACAACACGAAGTTCGCCGACGAGTGGCTGCGCGTCCACCCGGGCACGGACGGTGCGCTGGCGTTGGCGATGGGCCACGTCATCCTCAAGGAGTTCCACGTCGAGCAGCAGACGCCGCGCTTCCTGGAGTACATGAAGCGCTACACGGACTCCCCGTTCCTGGTGCGGCTAAACGCCCACGACGGGGCGTACGTGCCGGGCAAGTTCGTCACGGCCTCGGATCTGCCCGCCGATCATCCGCTTCACGACGCCGCCAACGCGGAATTCCGCCCCCTGGTCCTCGACGAGGACGGGACGGTCAAGGATCCCGGCGGAACGATGGCGGACCGTTGGGGCGAGGCGGGTGAAGGAAAGTGGAATCTGCGCCTCGACGACTGCTCTCCGGCGATGACCGCCCTGGGCAAGAAGGGGGCCGAAGCCGTCGAGGTTCTGCTGCCCCGCTTCGACCTGCCCGGCGAGTCGACGCCGGAAGGTCCCGTCGGCGCGGGTGTGGTGTCTCGCGGCGTGCCGGCGTTCAAGCTCGGCGACGACCTGGTGACCACCGTGTTCGACCTGATGCTCGCCCGCTACGCCGTCGGCCGCGAGGGCCTGCCCGGTGAGTGGCCCGCCGACTACGACGACGCCTCCACCCCGGGCACCCCGGCGTGGCAGGAGGAGCACACCGGCGTGCCCGCCAACGCGGCGATCCGCATCGGCCGCGAGTTCGCCCGGAACGCCGTCGAAACCGAGGGCAAGTCCATGATCGTCATGGGCGCCGGAACGAACCACTACTACCACTCGGACACGATCTACCGGACGTTCCTGGCGCTGACCACCATGACCGGCTGCCAGGGCGTCAACGGCGGCGGCTGGGCGCACTACGTCGGCCAGGAGAAGGTCCGACCGATCACCGGCTGGGCGCAGTACGCGTTCGCGCTGGACTGGCAGCGCCCGCCGCGCCAGATGATCTCCACCGGCTTCTGGTACGCCACCACCGAACAGTGGCGTTACGACGGCACCGACGCCGAGCGACTCGGCTCACCGCTGCAGGAAGGGTCCTTCGCCGGCAAGACCACGGCGGACACCCTGGTCGAGGCCACGCGCCGCGGCTGGATGCCGTCCTACCCCACCTTCGACCGCAACCCGCTGGCCCTGGGCCAGGAGGCCGCGGACGCGGGGATGGCGCCGAAGGACTACATCATCAAGGAACTCGAGGAGGGCCGCCTGCGGTTCGCCATCGAAGACCCCGGCAACCCGGAGAACTTCCCGCGCATCATCGCCAACTGGCGCACCAACCTGCTGGGCTCCTCCGCCAAGGGCACCGAGTACTTCTATCGCCACATGCTCGGCTGCGACAACGCCGTGCAAGGCAAGGAAGTCCCCGCCGATCGTCGCCCGAAGGAAATGGTCTGGCGCGACGAAGCCGCCGTCGGCAAGGTCGACCTGATGTGGACCGCGGACTTCCGCAACACGTCCACCACGCTGCACTCGGACATCGTCCTGCCCGCGGCGACCTGGTACGAGAAGAACGACCTGTCCTCGACGGACATGCACCCCTACGTCCACGCCTTCAACGCGGCCATCGACCCGCCGTGGGAGGCCCGCTCCGACTTCCAGGTCTTCCAGGATCTGGCCAAGCGGTTCTCGGAGATGGCGCGCACGCATCTGGGCACCCAAACCGACGTCATCGCGGCACCGCTGTCCCACGATTCGCCGGACCAGATGGCGACCCCTCACGGCGTCGTCAAGCCCTGGTCCGAAACCCCGAAGGTGCCGGGCGTGACCATGCCCAAGCTGATCCCGGTGGAGCGCGACTACTCGGCCGTGTACGACAAGTTCAACGCCATCGGTCCGCTGCCCGAGAAGGCCGGCCTGGCCACCAAGGGCGTCGCATTCGACCCGACCCGCGAAATCGGCGAACTGGCGCACACCAACGGCGTCGCCCGCGGCGGCGCCGCCAAGGGCCGCCCTCGCATCGACACCGACGTCCGCGCCGCCGAAATGGTCCTGCGCCTGTCCGGCACCACCAACGGCCGCCTGGCCACGGAAGGCTTCAAGCACCAGGAGAAGCGCACCGGCGTCGAACTCGCCGACCTGTCGGCCGAGGAAGCCGGCAAGCGCATCACCTTCGCGGACGTCTCCGCCCGCCCGGTGCCGGTGATCACCTCGCCGGAATGGTCCGGCTCGGAACACGGCGGCCGCCGCTACTCGGCGTTCGTCATCAACGTCGAGCGGCTCAAGCCGTTCCACACGCTCACCGGCCGCCAGCACTACTACCTGGACCATGACTGGATGCGCGACATGGGCGAAGCCCTGCCGGTGTTCCGTCCCCCGCTCGACCTGCACCACCTCTACGGCGAGGCCGCACCCGGCACGGTCAGCGTCAACGGGGCGGGCCAGACGGAAGTGGCGGTGCGGTACCTGACGCCGCACAACAAGTGGGCCATCCACTCGCAATACTTCGACAACCTGCACATGCTGGCGCTGTCGCGCGGCGGCCAGGTCGTCTGGATGTCCCCCGCCGACGCCGAAAAGATCGGCGTCGCCGACAACGAATGGATCGAGGGCTACAACCGCAACGGCGTCATCGCCGCCCGCGCGGTCGTCTCCCACCGCATCCCCGAGGGCACGGTCTACATGCACCACGCCCAGGAACGCACCGTCGGCGTGCCGGTGGCGGAAACGTCCGGCAAGCGCGGCGGCATCCACAATTCGCTGACGCGGATCCTGATCAAGCCGTCCCACCTCATCGGCGGCTATGCCCAGCATTCCTACGCGTTCAACTACACCGGCCCGACCGGCAACCAGCGCGACGAGGTCACCGTGATCCGCCGCCGCTCCCAGGAGGTTGAGTTCTGATGAAGGTCATGGCGCAGCTGTCCATGGTCATGAACCTGGACAAGTGCATCGGCTGCCACACCTGTTCGGTCACGTGCAAGCAGACGTGGACGAACCGCGAGGGCACCGAGTACGTCTGGTTCAACAACGTCGAGACGCGTCCCGGCGTCGGTTACCCCAAGCAGTGGGAGGACCAGGAGAAGTGGAAGGGCGGGTGGGTCCGCAAAGCCAACGGTAAGGTGGTGCCCCGCGCCGGCGGGCGGCTGAAGAAGCTGGCCACGATCTTCTCCAACCCGGACATGCCGGAGATGACGGACTACTACGAGCCGTGGACCTACGAGTACGACAAGTTGCTGTCGGCTCCGAAGGATTCGAAGCACGTGCCCACGGCGCGGCCGGTGTCGCAGTTGTCCGGCAAGCCGATCGACACCATCGAGTGGTCGTCGAACTGGGACGACGATTTGGGCGGGTCGCAGGAGATCCTGGACGACGACCCGGTGCTGCGGAAGATGGGCGAGAAGGTCCGCCACGAGATCGAGCAGTCCTTCATGTTCTATCTGCCGCGCATTTGCGAGCACTGCCTCAACCCGACGTGCGTGGCGTCGTGTCCGTCGGGCGCGATGTACAAGCGCGCGGAGGATGGCATCGTTCTGGTCGACCAGGACAAGTGCCGCGGTTGGCGCATGTGCGTCTCCGGGTGCCCGTACAAGAAGGTGTACTTCAACCACCACACGGGCAAGGCCGAGAAGTGCACCCTGTGCTATCCGCGCCTGGAGGTCGGCGAGCCGACGATCTGTTCCGAGACGTGCGTCGGCAGGCTCCGATACCTTGGTGTGTTGCTTTACGACGCCGACCGGGTCGGCGAAGTGGCCGCGACGGAAAATGATCAGGATCTCTACGAGGCGCAGCGTTCCATCCTGCTGGACCCGAATGACCCGGAGGTCATTGCGGGCGCACGGGCCGGCGGAGTGCCGGAGTCGTGGATCACGGCGGCGCAGGAGTCGCCGATCTGGAAGTTGATCAGCGTGTACAAGGTCGCGTTGCCGATTCACCCGGAGTACCGGACGCTGCCGATGGTCTGGTACATCCCGCCGCTGTCCCCGGTCGTCGACGCGGTCACCGCGTCGGGAGCCGACGGCGAGGAACACCGGATGCTGTACACCGCCATCGCCACGATGCGCATCCCGCTGGAATACCTGGCGGAGCTGTTCACCGCCGGCGATACCGCGGTGGTGGAGAAGGTGCTGCGCAAGCTCGCCGCGATGCGGTCGTTCATGCGCGACGTGCGCGTCGGCCGGGAACCCGACCCGGAAATCGCGGCGGCCGTGGGCATGGCCCCGCAGGACATCGAGGACATGTACCGGTTGCTGGCCATCGCAAAGTATGACGAGCGCTACGTCATCCCGACCGCGCATTCCGAATCCGCCGCCACCCCGGAGGGGATCGCCGCCATGGGCTGCTCCCTGGACGACTTCGGCGGCCCCGGCATGCACGACCCGAACATGTCCGCCGAAGCGCTCGCCGCCGAATTCCACGGCGTCCCCGTGCAGGACGTCGCCGCCGGTTCCGGTCGCGTGCCGCTGGCCTCCTGGAGCCCGGGCGAACGTCCCGACTCCATGTTCCCCAAGAGGTGATGGCGATGGCGTTGAATTTCCTGGGCCGCCCGGCGCGGCGCGCGGCGGAGCAGGCCCGCGCCACTGAGGTCGCCGAACCGACCCACGTGCCCATGACCGACGCCCAGCGGCGCACCGTGCTCATGGCGGCGGCCACGCTGCTGGACTACCCCGGCGGCGACGCAGAGTCCCGCTGGGATGCGGTCGCGCAGGTTCTGCCAGACCTCCCCCTCGAAGCGTCCGACCCGCTCGCCGGCTTCATCGCCCATGCACGTGCCGTCGGCAAGCGAGCCCTGGAAGAGCACTACGTGGCCACCTTCGACCAGAAGCGCCGCTGCAACCTTTACCTGTCCTACTACGCCACCGGCGACACCCGGCAACGCGGCGTCGCCCTGCTGAGTTTCCGCGAAATGCTCGCCGCCGTCGGCCTCGAGCAGGACCGTGACGAACTGCCCGACCACCTGTGCGTCGTGTGCGAGGCCGCCGCCCGCGAACCCGGCAGCCCCGAAACCGGAGATGCCATCGCCGCCGACGTGCTGGCCACCCACCGCGACGGCATCGAAGTGCTGCGCCACGCCCTCGCCGACCGTGGCAGCGCCTACTCCGGCGTCATCGACGCCCTGGTCACCGCGCTGCCCCCGCTCGACGAGGAGACGCGCGAACGCTACCTCAAGCTGGTCACCGCGGGACCGCCGGCCGAGCTGGTCGGCACCCTGGAACTCCCCTTCCCCGTCAGCAATCAGGAGACGAGATCATGACGACCTTCGACTACATCCTCTGGATCGCCCTGCCGTGGTTGTGCATCGCGATCTTCCTGGTCGGCACCATCTGGCGCTTCCGCGTCGACCAGTACCGCTGGACCACCCGGTCCTCGCAGTTCTTGGGCAACCGGCTGCTGAAGTACGCGTCGCCGATGTTCCACTACGGCATTTTGTTCGTGGCGATCGGCCACTTCATGGGTCTGATCATCCCGAAATCGTGGACCGAGGCCGCGGGCATCCCGCAAACCGCGTACCACTGGTTGGCGACGATCGGCGGCATGACCGCGGCGATCGTGACCATCCTCGGCCTGATCGGACTGCTGTGGCGCCGCCGCACCGACACGTCGGTGTTCCGAGCGACGACCCCGAACGACAAGTTCATGTATTTCATGTTGGCGTTGCCCATCGCCCTGGGCACCATCGCGACGGTGCTCAACCAGGTGATGACGGACTCCCACGGCTACGACTACCGCGAGACCATTTCCCCATGGTTGCGCAGCCTGTTCCTGTTCAATCCCCAGCCGGAGCTGATGGTCGACGTGCCGTTGTCGTTCAAGCTGCACGTCATCGCCGGGTTCCTGTTGTTCGCGGTGTGGCCGTTCACGCGTCTGATCCACGCGCTCAGCGCCCCGGTGGGGTACCTCAACCGTCCGTACATCGTGTACCGGTCGCGGTCGCCGCGCACCACGACCAAGCATTCGGGCGGCTGGGACCCGGTGTCCACGCGGGAGCCGGAAAAGGGGCAGGCCAGGTCGTCCGGCGCCTGATCCGCGCGGGGCGAGACGGTCCTCGAAGCACGAGGAAAGAACACGAGGAAGGAGCAGGCGATTACCGATCACGGTGGCACGACGCGGAAGCCGTCCTACAACGACATCGCGTTCGACGATCACGTCCGCGCCCGCCAGAGGGCGGCGGGTGCGGGCAATCGCGTCGACGACCGCCCCAATCTCGACGGGCCGACCGGCGCCGGAGGCCCCGGCGGTTTCGCCTTCGAGGCCGTCGACGCGAAGCTGATCCGGGAAGCCGACGTGTTCTTCCTCTCGTCGGTCACTGGCGCCGGGTGGCCCTACGTGCAGCACAAGGGCGGGCCCAGGGGTTTCGTCCACGTCCTCGATGACCGAACCCTCGCGTTTCCCGACTTCCCCGGCAACCAGCAGTACGTCAGCGCCGGCAACATCGACCGCGACGGCCGGGTGTGCCTGTTTTTCGTCGACTTCCCCACCCGACGCCGGTTGAAGGTCTTCGGCGTCGCCCGGGCGGTGGAGGCCGACGACGATCCCGACCTCATCGAGCGCATGCGCGATCTCGGTCCCCGCTCCGACCGGGAGATCCGGGCGACCATCGAGCGGGTGATCGTCGTCGACGTCGCGGCGGTCGACGCGAACTGCTCGAAACACATCAAGCCCCGGTGGGACCGTGACGCCGTCGAAGAGCGCATCGACCTCTACCGCGCCGACATCGAAAAACTCAGGGCCGAGATCGACGAACTGACGGCCGAGGTCGAAAGATTGAATGACGAGTTGGAGAGGCGCCCCATGGCGCCCGACAACTAGGCTGGCAGCGGAATTGAAGCCGGGAGTTTTCATGGGAATCAACCGAAGTGAATCCACGGGGCGCGGAGTTGTGCGCCGGGCGACGGCCGCGACCGCGGCGGTGGGGCTCGCGGGCCTGACCGCGTGCTCGGGCGGCGGAGCCGACGACGGTGAGCGGCGGACGTTGACCGTGTTCGCCGCCGCGTCGCTGCAGAAGACCTTCGAGGAGATCGAGCGGCGGTTCGAGGAAGACAACCCGGACATCGACGTGGTGTTCTCCTTCGACGGGTCGCAGAACCTGGTCGACCAGCTGCAGGCCGGCGCGCCCGCGGATGTCCTGGCCACCGCCGACCTGCGCACCATGGAGCGTGCGGAGGAGGCCGGCGCGGTGCGTGCGCCGCAGACGTTCGCGACGAACACGTTGACGCTCATCGTCCCCGAAGGCAATCCCGCCGGCGTGACGGGATTGGACGATTCGCTTGACGACGCCAAGCTGGTCGTGTGCGCCCCCGAGGTGCCGTGCGGCGCCGCCACGCAAAAGATCCTCGACGCCACCGGCACCGAGATTTCGCCGGTGTCGGAGGAGTCCAAGGTCTCCGACGTGCGTGGAAAGGTCGAGGCGGGGCAGGCCGACGCGGGCATCGTCTATCGCACCGATGCCAACGCGGCGAAGGGCGTGGAGGCCATCGACATCGACGGCGCCGACGAGGCGGTCAACGAGTACCCCATCGCCGTCACCGCCGACGCCGGCGAGGACGGACGGCGATTCTCCGACGCGGAGATGTGGATCCGCGCGGTGTTGTCCGATTGGGGTCGGGAAATCCTCGCCGACGCCGGGTTCGGCGCGACGGGCGGAGCAGACGGCACGCGATGACCGTCCGCACGGGCTCGACGAGCACCGCTCCCCCGGCCTGGATCGCCGTGCCGGCCGCCGTTGCGCTGGCCGTCGCGGTCATCCCGGTCATCGCGCTGTCGATGCAGGTGCCGTGGGCGCGGGTGCCGGAGCTCATCTCCTCCGAGGCGGGGTCCGCGGCGCTGGGAATTTCGCTGCGCACGAGTGTGCTGTCGGCGCTGATCGTCATGGTGGTCGGCATTCCTCTTGCCGTCCTCATGGCGCGGGCGCGCCGCTGGGCCGGTGCACTGCGGCTCGCGGTGGTGCTGCCGATGACAATGCCGCCCGTCGTGGGGGGCCTGGCCTTGTTGGCGGCGTTCGGTCGCACGGGCGTCATCGGTTCGCGGTGGCCGTGGCTGGCCGAGTACTTTTCCTTCTCCACCGCCGCGGTCGTCCTCGCGCAGGTCTTCGTGTCGTTGCCCTTCCTGGTGTTGGCGGTGGAGGGCTCCGTGCGCGGCCTCGATCCCCGGCATGCGGAGGCGGCAGCCGGCCTCGGGGCGTCGCGAAGCCGCATCCTCTGGCAGGTGACGCTGCCCATGGTCCTGCCGGCGATCGTCTCGGGTGCCACGCTGTCTCTGGCACGGGCACTCGGCGAGTTCGGTGCGACGCTGACGTTCGCGGGCTCGCTGCCGGGCGTCACCCGTACCCTTCCGCTGGCCATCTATTTGGAGCGGGAGAACGAACCCGAGCTGGCGCTGGCGTTGTCGGCCGTGTTGCTCGGCATCGCCATCGCGCTCGTGGCCATCGGCGCGGCGGTGCCGTGGTGGATGGAACGCCGAGGGCGCGCCTCGCGAACCGACTCCACCGATTCGACCGACGCCGTCGACTACTGCGGCACCTCCGATTCATTCACCGCGCCCGACGGTCCGGCCGAATCCGGGGACCTGGGCGTCGTCACGCACGAGCCCGGGCCGACTGCGGACCTGGCCCCGTCGGTGACGGTGCCGGGGCTGCTCGATGCGGAGCCGACGATACCGACGAGCCGCACCACCGCTGTGATCGGCCCGAACGGGGCAGGCAAGTCGACGCTGATGCGGGCCATCGCGGGGCTGCCGGTGCGCGGTGGCGCGACGGTGACCGGTGATGTGCCGCGCGCGGTGCTGCTGACGCAGGATCCGGCGCTGCTGCCCCACAGGACGGCGCTGGGCAACGTGGAGTTCGCCTGCCGAGACCGCGACCGGGCCCATGCGGAACTCGCCGCGATCGGCGCCGCGCACCTGGCCGATCGCCGCCCCGCTTCGTTGTCCGGGGGTCAGGCCGCGCGGGTGGCGCTGGCGCGTGCGCTGGCCGCCGACACCGACGTGATCCTCCTCGACGAACCCTTCGCAGCCCTCGACTCGGAGTCCGCCGCGGCACTGCGCGGGGTTCTGCGCCGCCGACTCCGCGGCCGTACGGCGATGCTGGTCACCCATGATCCGGTTGACGTGGCCACGCTGGCCGATCACGTCATCGTCATCGAGGACGGCCGCATCGCCGCCGTCGGTGCCCCGGCAGAGCTGCTCGCCGCCCCCTCCACACGGTTCCTGGCCCGCTTCGCCGGGCTCGTCGCCTTCCGGGGCACCACCACCGTGCTTGACGACGACACGATCGCCGTGACCGCCCCCGGCGGCGCCCGAGTCATCGGCGTGGCCGCCGACCCCGTCGACGAGGACGCGGAGGCGGTGGCCCTGTTCTCGCCGAGGGCCGTCACCCTCCACGCGGTCGAAGACGATCTCGTCGACACCAGCGCCCGCAACGACCTCGCCTGCACCGTGCACGAGATCCATCACCAGGGCACGTCCGTCAGCGTGGAACTGCGGGCCGCCCGCGGCGGCGCCACGATCATCGCGGAGATCTCCGCCCATTCGCTGACCACGCTGGGATTGGCCGTGGGCTCCCCCGTCCGGGCGGCCGTCAAAGCAATGCAGGTCCAGGTTCTGCCCGCCGACGATTGACCCCGTAACAATTGACCTCGCCGACGCCTTCGAGTTCGAGAATGGGATTGCCG
>NZ_KV787140.1:0-331 GCF_001807025.1 Corynebacterium sp. HMSC11E11
GTACCCCGTACGGGATTTGAACCCGTGCCGCCGCCGTGAGAGGGCGGTGTCCTGGGCCGCTAGACGAACGGGGCTCGGACGGCGAGCGCGGCCGGAACGACTCCGTCCCACCCGCTCTGCGCTGACGAGAAGAAGATTAGCAACACCCGCCGTGCGCTCCTAATCGCCTGGTGAGACCCCATTTTCGCGTCCACCGTGCGGCGTGCGCCCGGCACCGGTCGTCGCGGGCCAACCAGGATCGGAGCCACCGGGATCAACGCGAAAAAAGACCCCCACCGGAAGGTGGAGGTCTTTTCGTGGTACCCCGTACGGGATTTGAACCCGTGCCGCC
>NZ_KV787140.1:351-16044 GCF_001807025.1 Corynebacterium sp. HMSC11E11
GCTGGTGTTGCAACGACTCCTAGAATCCGCCCGCTCCGGCACGCATGCGAAAAGCCCCCGCTTTCGCGGGGGCTTTTCCTCTTCGTACCCCGTACGGGATTTGAACCCGTGCCGCCGCCGTGAGAGGGCGGTGTCCTAGGCCGCTAGACGAACGGGGCGCAGAACTCGCTGCGGATCGTTTCCGATCTGCTGGAATTCAGCTGGCCTACCAGGACTCGAACCTAGAATGACGGTACCAGAAACCGTAGTGTTGCCAATTACACCATAGGCCATCGCGCTTCGACCTCCGGCCTTTCGACCGGCTGCCGTTGCAACGAGGACTAATATAGCCAGAAGGCGCGCAACCACACAAATCCGCTGGTCAGAGGGAAAACAAGCGCGTAATTCGCTCGGTTGCGCGCATGCTCCTACGCGTCGGTCGGCCAGGGCGTGACCTCGCGGGCGGCCTTCAGTCGGGCCAGCGACTTCTCGCGGCCCAGCAGCTCCATGGACTCGAACAGCGGCGGCGAAACCTGTGCACCGGTGACCGCCACGCGGACGGGGCCGAACGCCTTGCGGGGCTTGAGTTCCAGATCCTCGATGAGGGCCTTCTGCAGCGCGGCCTCGATGGCCGGCGTGACGAAGTCCTCCTCCGCCAGACCCTCCACCGCGGCGATGGTGGCGTCGAGCGCCGCGACGGCGTCGTCCTTGAGGTTGCGGCGGGCGGAGCGCTCGTCGAGTTCGAAATCGTCGTCGGACACGACGAGGAACTTCACCAGGTCCCAGGCCTCGCCGAGGGTCTTGATGCGCGTCTGCACGAGTTCCGCCAGGAACGCGAAGTCCTTTGCCGGGTAGTCGACGGGCCAGTCGCGGGTTTCGGCCAGGTAGGTGCGCAGGCGGGCCGCGAAATCCTCGGGCGCGAGGCGGCGGACGTGCTCGGCGTTGATGGCGTCGGCCTTCTTCTGGTCGAAGCGGGCCGGGTTGGAGTTGACGTCGGCGACGTCGAAGGCGGCGACCATCTCGTCCATGGTGAAGACTTCGTTGTCCGCGGAGATGGACCAGCCCAGCAGAGCCAGGTAGTTGAGCAACCCCTCCGGGAGGAAACCGTTGCGGCGGTGGATGAACAAGTCCGACTCGGGATCGCGCTTGGACAGTTTCTTGTTGCCCTCGCCCATGACGAACGGCAGGTGCCCGAACTTCGGGACGCCGGAGCCGATGCCGATGCGCTCCAGGGCGCGGTACAGGGCGATCTGCCGCGGGGTCGACGGCAAAAGGTCCTCGCCGCGCAGGACGTGGGTGATTTCCATCAGCGCGTCGTCGACGGGGTTGACCAGGGTGTAGAGGGGCTCGCCGGTGGAGCGGGCGATGACGAAGTCGGAGACGACGCCGGCCTTGAACTCGACGCGGCCGCGGACGAGGTCTTCGAAGGCGATGTCCTCGTCGGGCATGCGCAGGCGGATGACGGGCTTGCGGCCTTCGGCGCGGAAGGCGGCCTTCTCCTCGTCGGTGAGGTTGCGGTCGTGGTTGTCGTAGCCGAGCTTCGGGTCGCGTCCGGCGGCGCGGTGGCGGGCCTCGGTCTCCTCCGGGGTGGAGAAGGACTCGTAGGCCTCGCCGGCCTCGATGAGCTTGGCCAGGACGTCGGCGTAGATGTCCTTGCGCTGCGACTGGCGGTACGGGCCGTGCGGTCCGCCGACGTCGATACCCTCGTCCCAGTCGAGGCCGAGCCAGGTCAGCGCCTCGATGATGGCCTGGTAGGACTCTTCGGAGTCGCGCGCGGCATCGGTGTCCTCGATGCGGAACACGAGCTTGCCGCCGGTGTGGCGGGCGTACGCCCAATTGAAGAGGGCGGTTCGGATCAGGCCGACGTGTGGGGTGCCGGTCGGCGAGGGGCAAAAGCGAACGCGAACATCAGACATGCTTGACGACGATACCCGCCCCCGCCTGCACGCTCGCGGCCAAGGGGGAGGCCCGGCCGCGTGGCCGATCACTTGCCCATTTATACCCCCTGGGGTTTAATGGCAATTCATGAACGTGACCAGCGATGACCAGCCCGGCGGCGCCGTCGGCAAGCCCGGAAGCGCAACCGCCCCGACCCTGATGGACAAGCTGCGACTGACCCCGCTCCCCCTGTTCGCCACGGTGATGGGCACCGGCGGGCTCGCGATGGCGTGGCGCCGCGCGCACGACGTGCTGGGCACCCCGGCGTTCATCGCCGACGCCCTGTTCTGGCTCGCGGCCGTCGTCTACGTCGCCCTCCTCATCGCCTACGGCGTGCGCATCTCCTCCCGCGAACGCCTGCTGGCGGACCTGCGCCACCCGATGAAGGTCACGTTCCTCACAGCGATCACGGTGTCGCTGGTCATCCTGGCGACGTCCGGCCGCGCCGTCCTACCCGACGCCGTCGCCGAGGGCATGTGGTGGGTCGGCGCCGTCGGCCACATCGCCGGCATGCTGCTGACCATGCGCATGTGGATCCACCCGCGCATCACCCTCGACCACGTCACCCCGGCATGGTTCATCCCCGTGGTCGGCAACGTCCTGGTGCCGCTGGCGGGCGTGAGCTTCGGCAACGTCGGCATGAGCGTGTTCAGCTTCTCCGTGGGCATCATCATGTGGCTCGGCGTCCTGCCGATCGTGCTGCTGCGCCTGTTCACCCACCAGGCGATGCCGCCGAAGTTCCGGCCGACGGTGCTCATCCTCGTCGCCCCGCCGGCCGTCGGCTCCGTCGCCGCGCTGTCCCTGTTCGGCGACCTGGACGACCCCAGCCTCGCCGGCGCCGCGCTGCTGTCCACCGCCGGCGCATTCCTGCTGCTGGCGCTGACCATGCTCCCCGAAATCATCGAGCTGCCGTTCAACATCCCCCACTGGGCGATGTCCTTCCCCCTGGCCGCCATGGCCGCCGCGACGCTGCTCTACTCCACCGTGTTCGGCATCTTCTTCCTCGCCATCGCCTCGCTGGTCATCGCGTGGCTGTGGGGCAAGACCGTCAACGCCATCGCCCGCGGCGGAATCTTCGTCGCGGAGTGACCCGGGGGCGCTACCCCAGCCACTCGTCGGCGACGCGCCCCTCGTAGCCGAGGTCGGCCAGCCGCCCCAGCCACGCCTCGATCGGCGCGTCCCCGCTGCCCGGCGCGCCCCGGCCCGGTGAATCGGCGATCTGCACGTGATGCGGCAGGGGCTGCTTCCCCGCCGCCACGTCGTCGAGCCAGTCGTCGACGTCGACGCCGAGTTCGGCGAGATGGAACACGTCGAGCAGCAGCCCCGCGCCCGTCTCCCGGCACAGTTGCGTCGCCGTCCACGGGTCGCGCACCGGCAGATCCGGGTTGCCGGACATCGGCTCGATCAGCGGCGTGAACCCCGGCAACGCATCCGCCACGGCACGCACGTGTCGCCGCTGCACCTCCGTCACCTCGGGCCCGCCCGCGCCGGGCAGCAGATTGCCCATCGACACCCCCGTCAGCCGCATCAACCGCCGGACGGCGTCCAGGTGCGCGTCGGAAAGCATCCTTTCGTGCAGGACCCCGCGCTCGCCCGCCGCCATGTCACCTGCCCACAGATTGATCGCGACCAATCGCAAGCCCGCCAAATCCAGTGCTGCGGCGAAGTCCCGGATCTCGCTTTCCGACGGCTCTTCCATCGCGAACGGCCACCAGAACTCGCCCTCGCGGTACCCGGCCCGGGCGGCGGCGCGGGCGGCCTCGGCGGGGGCGAGCCCCGGAAAGAGGGTCGAACAATTGGCGACGTGCGTGGCGGGGGTCATGCCCGCCAGGCTAGTGGCACATGCCACAATCTTCGGCATGAACCAGGTCAAGGACCATGCACCCGCGGACGCGACCCCGCGCATCGCCCTCGTGACCGGAGGCGGAGCCGGCATCGGCGCCGAAGTCGCCACCGCACTGGCCGCCGACGGATGGACCGTGCGCATCTGCGGCCGCACGCCCGAACCGCTCGAGACGACGTGCGCCGCCGACCCCGCCAGGCTGAGCTGGGCGCGCTGCGACGTCACCGACGAAGCCGACGTCGACGCGCTGGTCGCCGGCATCATCGCCGACCACGGGCGCCTCGACCTGGCCGTCGTCAACGCCGGAGTACCCGGGCCGACCGCCCCGCTCGGCGACGTCGACCCCGCCGGCTTCCGCGAGACCGTCGAGGTCAACCTGACCGGCGCGTTCCTCACCGCCCGGGCCGCCTTCCGAGTCATGGCCGCACAGGACCCGTCCGGCGGGCGCATCCTGTTCAACGGCTCCATCGCCGCACAAACCCCGCGACCGCACTCCGCGCCCTACGCCGCATCGAAGGCGGGTCTGGCCGGACTCGCCGCCGTCACCTCGCTCGACGGCAGGCCGCACGGAATCACCGCCACACGCATCGACATCGGCAACGCCGCCACCGGACTGCTCGCCGGATTCGGGGCGTCTACCGGCGCGCTGCAGGCCGACGGCACCCGCCTGGTCGAACCGACGTTCCCGGCCGCCGAAGCCGCCCGCGCCTTCGTCTACGCCGCATCGCTGCCGCCGAGCGCCGTCGTCGACCAACTCACCGTCACCGCCGCCGGAATGCCCTTCGCGGGACGGGGCTGAGCCACCGTCGTGCACCCCTCTGACATGGAGGTATCGGGGACGAATCGGTTCCCCGGCACCTGCTGGGTATCATCGAACCACTCCCGGAACACCGGACCGACCACGGCGACGCACCGCGTCGACCAGCCCTTTTCCGGTATTCCGCAAGGTCAAGCGCGGGAAGGCGGTGAACGGATCCGATGAACTCGGAAGGCGACGAACGCGCCACCTTCGACGGCCGCCCCGCCACAGCCCCGGATTTCCTGCTGTCGCGCAGCCACGGCTCGGTGCGCACCCAGGGGTCTCTGGCCACCTACACCGACCCGTGGCTCGCCGCCGAGCGCCTGCGCCGCGGCGAGCACCAGATGATCGTCGGCGCGATCCCGTTCAACCCGGAACGCCCCGCCGCGCTGACCGTCCCACGCGAGATCATCCGCTCCGAGCAACCCCTCGAACCGCCGGCCCACTACCGGTGGAACTCGCCGGAGATGAAGGCCCGCATCCTCCGCCACGACCCCGCCCCCGCGGAACACCTCGAGCGCATCGACGCCGCCATCCGCACCATGAAGGTCTCGGGCCTGGAGAAAATCGTCCTGGCCCGCGCCGTCGACCTGGCCATCAACCCCGCCATCGACCCCCTGCAGCTGTCGGCGCGGCTCATCGACCAGTCGCCCAACCGCGACGGTTTCGTCGCCGACCTCGGCCCCGCGGGCGGTCGCTTCACCGGGCGTCTGCTCGTGGGCTCCTCCCCCGAGATGCTCGTCCGCCGCCGCGGCACCATCGTCGAAGCCTTCCCCCTGGCCGGCTCCGCCCCCCGCTCCCGCGACCGCGACGAAGACGAGGCCGCCGCCGCGAAACTCGCCGCCTCGCGCAAGAACAACGAAGAACACGCCTTCGTCGTCGACGACATCGCCGACAACCTCGACCCCATCTGCTCCCACCTCGACGTGCCCCACGAACCCCAGCTGCTGAGCACCTCCGAAATGTGGCACCTGGGCACGTTCATCCGGGGCGAACTGAAGGACCCCGTCATCTCCGCCCTGGACCTGGCGCTGCTGGTCCACCCCACCCCGGCGATCTGCGGCACCCCCACCGAATCCGCCATGAGCGTCATCGAAGCCGTCGAATCCGACCGCGGCTTCTACGCCGGCTGCGTCGGCTGGTGCGACTCCGACGGCGACGGCGAATTCGTCGTCTCCATCCGCTGCGCCGAAATCGACGCCGCCGGCACCGACGCCCGACTGTGGGCCGGCGGCGGCATCGTCGCCGAATCCAACCCGGAAGAAGAACTCGCCGAAACCACCGCCAAACTCCGCACCGTCCTGCGCGCATTCGGACTCTGACACGCGAAAACCCCTCCCCGACCGCGAAGGTCCGGGAGGGGCGTCGTCGTCAAGCGAAAACGCGACGAAAAGCTAAGCGCGCTCGACCGGGTTGGCCAGGGAACCGATGCCCGGGATCTCGATCTCGATGCGGTCGCCCGGGAACATCGACGCGGTGCCGGCCGGCGAACCGGTGCAGATGACGTCACCCGGCAGCAGGGTGATCGACGCGGTGATGAACTCGATGATCTCCGGAATCGACATGATCATCTGGTTGGAGTTCGAATCCTGCTTGGTTTCGGTCACGCCGTTCTGCGTCAGGTGCGCCTTGATCGGCAGATCCTCGTAATCCAGCTCCGTCTGGATCCACGGGCCCAGCGGGCAGAACGTGTCGATGCCCTTCGCGCGCGCCCACTGGCCGTCCGCGAACTGCAGATCACGCGACGACACGTCGTTGACGATGGTGTAGCCGAAGATGACCGACTCGGCGTCGGCCGCCTTGACGTTCTTGCACGGCTTGCCGATCACCAGCGCCAGCTCGCCCTCGAACTCCACCTTCGTGGCGAAATCCGGGATGCGGATCGGGGCCTCCGGGCCGATGACCGCCGTCGGCGGCTTCAGGAACAGCGTCGGCGGCAGCGACTCGCCGGAGGTCTTGAAAACCTCCTTGACGTGGTCCGCGTAGTTGCGGCCGATGGCGACCACCTTCGACGGCAGCATCGGCGCGAGCAGACGCACGTCGGCGAGCGGCCACGCACGGCCGGTCTTGGTCACCTCGCCGAACGGGTGACCTTCGATTTCATGCAGCTGGACACCGTCACCTTCGCCCTCCACGAGCGCGAAGCACATGCCCTCGGGATGGGCGATTCGAGCAATACGCATGCGGGACAGGTTACATGGCCGCCCCCGGGGCCGCGTGATCGACCCCACTTCCCCGGCTATCGCGGCAGCCCCGCAGCGTCCTGCGCCAACCACAGCTCCGCACCGGCCAGCGCGTCGGTGAGCGCATGGTGGGCCTTGTACGGCGGCAGACCGTAACGCTCGCGGCAGGTCCACAACCGCAGATCGTCGCGGCGCGGCTCGCGATCGGCGGCGATGTACTTCAGGTACTCCCGCTGCATCGTGTCGGCGACGTCGACCTTGAGGCCGGCGCCGAAATGCCGGCGGCAGGCCTTGTCCAGGAAGCCGGTCTCCAGCTTGGCGAAGTGCGCCAGCAGCTTCCGCCCCTTCAACGCCTGGAGGACCATTTCGACGGCCTCGCGCGGCTCGACGCCCTTGGCCACCTCGTCGTCGGTCAGGCCGTGCAGCGTCGCGGACTCGCCGACGGACTCCTCCCCGTCCTCGCCGCGCACGATCACGTGGCCCGCGCCGCCGAGGATGATCTCGTCGCCGTCGACCGGCACCCAGCCGATGGACAGCAGCCGCGCATTGTTGGGGTCGAGGCCGGTGGTCTCGACGTCGACGGCGAGCCAGGCTTCGTCGCGGGTCGGTGTGTCGTAGAACTCGGCCAGCGCACCGGTGGCCCCGCGGCGCCCGCCGCCGAAAAGTGAATCGAAGAATCCCATGTCCGCGGCCCCGTCACGACATTTGGTTGATGGGGTACTTGGTGGCCAGCGACTGCTGGAGGCGGCGGATGACGCCGAAGGCGTCGCGCAGGTGCTCGCGTTCAAGGCGGGACAATTTCTTCGGATTGACGTGGTTGTTCGGCTCGCCGCCGGCGCTGACGGCCGCCTGCTGGTGGCCGAACTGCACGGTGGACAGGAAGTCGAACGCGTCGCGCAGGTCCGCCGCTCCTTGGCGGCTCACCGCACCGGCGCCGGCGGCGGCGTTGAGTCGCTCGCGGGTGCCGATCTGCGGCAGGCCGGCGGAGACGGCGAACAGACGGGCCATCTGCACGACCGTGGCAATGCCGCCCTTCTTGATGTCCAGCGTGTTTTCGTGGCTGCCGCCCTTTTCCAGCACCAGGCCGCGGAAGAAGCCCAGCGGCGGTTCGCGGTGCGCGGCGAGCTTGGCCAGGTGCGCGTGGAGGCGCTTGGAGCCTTCGGCGATGGGCACGTAGGAGGCGCGCAGGTCGTCGACGAGCTGGTCTTCACCGTGGACGCCGCGGATGTCGAAGAAAGTCTGGGCATGGAGCAGGGCGTCCGGGTCGGGTTTGGTGATCCACTGGTGGAACACGGTCTTCCACTTCGACAGGCTCATGCGCCAGTCCGGGTTGGACGCCATCATGTCGCCGGGGCACAGCGGGTAGCCGCATTCGGCGAGGGCGCCGCAGACGAATTCGGACAGCTTCTCGAAGTACTCGCCGTGGGCGGCTTCGACGTAGGAGTCGTCGAGGATGAGCGCGTTGTCCTGGTCGGAGGCCATGCCCATTTCGCGGCGGCCCTGGGAGCCGAGGACGACGAAGGAGTACGGCACCGGCGGGGGCCCGAACCTGTCCTCTGCCATGTCCAGCAATCGGCGGGCGACGGCGTCGGCGGTGACGGTGAGCAGGCGCGAGGTTTCGTCGGCGGACACGCCGCGCTCGATGAAGCGGCTGACCACCAGGCGGGCGTTGGCGGCGACCTCGGCGATTTCCTCGACGGTCTTCTTCCGCGCCAGCGTCGCGGTGGCGTAGACGGGGTCGGTGTGCAGGGTGCGCAGCAGGTCGCCGATGACGACCATGCCCACCACGCCGGAGTCGTCGGCCACCGGCAGGTGGTGGTAGCCGCGTTCGGCCATGAGCAGCATGGCCTCGAACGCCAGCATCGACGGGTCGACGGTGACGGGGTCGGGGGTCATGGCTTCGGCGATGGCCAATTCGGGGCCGTGCCCGGCGGCGAGGACGCGGCGGCGCAGGTCGCGGTCGGTGAGGATTCCCCTCAGTTCGCCGTCGTCGATGATGATCAGCGAGGACACGCCGCGCTCGGTCATCAGCGTGGCTCCGTCGCCGATGGTGGCGGTGGATTCGATGTGCACGGGTGGGCCGGCCATGAGGTCGGCGACGCGGGTGCGCAGGGCGTCGGAGGAGGCGGAACTGCGCAGGTCGGAGGCCACGGCGCGGATGCGTGCGTTTTCACCCCCGTAGTGGCGGCTGACCTGCGGGTAGCGGCTCATGAGGTCGTCAAAGACGTCCTGCGGCACCACGAGCAGCAGCGTGTCCTCCACGGCCGTCATGGTGTACAGGGACGGCTCGTGGGAGATCATCGTGGAGTAGCCCATGGTGCCGCCGTCGTCGCGGCGGTCGAGGAGGGTGCCGGAGGCGTCGAAGACGTCGACGAGGCCGGAGCGGACGATGTAAAGGACGTCGTTGGCGCGTCCGGCCGAGATGATCGTCTGGCCGCGGCGGGCGTAGCGCATGGTCAGTCGGCCGGGCAGCGTCTTCAGTTCCGCTTCGGGCAGCTCCGAGAAGGGCGGGGTGGCGCGGAGGAAGTCTCGGATTTCGTCGAGCTCGACGGACATGGGGCCTCCTGGGGCTCCGGTCGGGCCTTCGCCGCCCGACGGCGTTGGTTTCCCCCAGAATATAGAACGCCGCTGCTAGGTTGGCCCCATGTTCTCCCGACGCCGCACGCCCGATTCCCGGGATACCCCCGATTCCGCCCCCGCGGCCGACGAGGCTTTTTCGCTTAACGACGACATCCCTTCCGGTGACGCGGAATTGATGCCTTCGCTGCGGTCGCGTCTGTTCGATCGGATGACCGGACACGCCCATGACGAGATGTTCGCGTACTCGCGCCGCATCGGCCCGTTCGTGGAGGTGATGTGCCGGGATCTGCCGACGCACGTCACCACGCTCACCGATGCCCAGCTGGCCGGCCGCGATCTGGATCTGCTCTTCGCCGCGGCGCGGAAGAACACCGAGGTCGAACCCTCGGATCTGTCGTCGGTGGAGGTGGAGGGCGGTGGCCCGCTGTGGCTGTTGGAGGGCGATCATTTCTTCGTGTCCTCGCAGCTGGCGTCGTTGCCGTCGCGCATCGCGGAACGGGTGGGCGTCCCGGCACTTGGCGAAGGGGTGCTCGCCGTCGCCCCGCGACGCGGTTCGATCATCGGAGTCCCGCTCGTCGACGACACGTCGCTGCAGGGCGTGGGCATGCTCTTCGATTTTCTCGAGCGTTTCGGAGACGACACGGGGTTCGACGGGCTGTATTACATCCACGACCCGGAGGTGTCCTCCGCCACCGTCGACAGCGGTTTCAGCGACGGGCCTTTCATCCAGGACGTCCGCGGACCCGACGGCCCGGGCGGCAAGCCCTCCGTCGTCGTCGACGGGGCTTTCGAAGACGCCATGATGCGCGCGGGCCTGATCAACCCTGGCGGACCCGAGGGCGGGGATGTCGGCTCGGGGCCGGGCGAACGGTGAAAACCATGGGCGCCGCAATGTCTGCCGTGTGACATCGATCACGGCTATGGTGGATGCATGAACACGCAGAACCCCGCCCGCCCGCTGGAATCACACATTCTCGAGGCATTCGATGCGATCGCCGCGATCGTCGGCGGTATGGACGACGAGCTGGCCAACGCCCGCCCCGACATCCCCGGCGTGAACTCCCCGCTGGTGCTGCTGCGCCACGTCGGAGGCTCCGCCCGCTACTGGCTCGACCACGTCTGCCTGGGCAATGAGGACGTCCGGGACCGCACCGGCGAATTCTCCGCCTCCGGCACCGTCGCCGACGAACTGGAGCGGCACGCCGCACAGCGCGAGGTCATCGTCGCCGCGCTGGAGAAGCTCCGCGACGCCGACCCGCAGGATGCGCCCGCCGCTCCCCCGGCCGACAAGCGGCGCTGGTGGCTGCCGACGATCGGCGGCGTGATGGTGCACGTCTACAACGAGTGCGCCCAGCACCTGGGCCACCTGGAGATCACCCGCGACGCCCTGCTCGCCGGACTGCCGCGCGTCGGCCAGAAGCGGTCGGTGCTGGACCTGATCATCGACGAGCTCGACCGCCAGGGCCACCCCGCCGACGCCATCGAGCCCGACGAGTACTACGGCGGGCACCTCATCACCACCACCGACGGCAAGCAGCTGGGCACCGTCGACATCGAGGCCGCCTGCATCCGGGTCTCCGAGGGCGTCACCGGCCCGGAGCGGTCGCAGCGCCGCCGGTGGGTGGTCCGCGAGCAGCTCATCGCGCTGCTCGAGGACTAGCGGGCCGGCGCCCGCCGCGCGCCTACATGTTCTCGGCGCCGCGGGCGGCTTCGACCAGCCCCTGGACGGTCTTGCGGATCGACGACGGGATCCGTTCATCGTCCAGGTTCAGGAACCCCTGGACGATGAGGTCGCGGGACTCGGACTCCGTCAGGCCGGTGGACATGAGGTAATCCATCTTCTCGTCGTCGATCATGCCGACCGACGCCTCGTGGGACAGCTGCGCCCGCGCCACCCCGGCGTCGAGCACCGGAATGGACTCGACCCGGCCGCCGGCCCGCAGCATCAGGCCGTCGCACTCGAGGAACCCGCGGGTGTCGCCGCTGGTCGCTTGGAGGACGTTGTGGTTGCGGATCGTGCCGCCGTCGGACACCATGCGGGACACCTGCTCGGCTCGGGCCTCCGGGCCGGCGAGGGTGATGGCCGTGTCGAGGACGCGCTCCGACCCGCCCGTGGCCAGGATGATCGAATGGTTCACGCACGATGAACCGGCGCCCACCTCGGTGCGGGAGTCCGAGCGGCAGCGGCGCAGCGGCCACACCGCGACGGACACGCTGCTGGCCGACGCATTCTCGCCGATCTTGGTGCGGGCATAGGACGTCACGTCCATGTCCGAGCCCCAGCGGTCGACGTCGACGGAACGGACCTGCGCGCCGTCGCCGATGAACGTCTCGGACAGCGACACGTGGTGGCCGCGGGTCAGCGCCGGGGCGACGGCCGCGCCGGACACCATGTCCACGACGGCCCCCTCCCCGATGACGGTGACGTCGTGGATGAACTGGCGCTCCTGCGGGACCGTCATCACGCAGAACGACTGCGACGGCAGGTCCACCGTGGCGCCGGGGCGCACCCAGGTGAACGTGCCCAGCGGCTCCCGGGTCGACTCGAACGCGCGCCGCAGCACCTCGTCCTCGTCGGGGGAGACCAGGCTGAACATCAGGTCCTGCACCCACGGGTATTCCACGAGGGCGCGGGACAGGGGCATGACGACGACGCCGTCGTCGTTGACGTCGAGCGTCCCGTGGGCGTGGTCCACGATGATGCTCGTGCTGGAACGGGTCTCCTCCGGCGCCCAGCCGACCGGCGAGAGCAGTTCGGGGGTGGCCGTGGCGGCGCCGAGCGGCACCCTGTTGGCGCTGAGATCGGTGCTCATGATCGCGATTCCTTTCGTTGCTCCGGCGGTGCCGGATCAGGCGCGCGCCGGCGCGTAGCCGTCGCGGCGAATTCGTTCGAACATTTCGTGTGCGTCGCCCGACTCGACGATCCGCCCGTCGATCATCAGGTGCGCGGTAGTCGCCTCGACGCCGTCGAGGATGAAGCCCGTGTGCGTGATGATGATCGCCGCACGGTCCCGGCCCCCGGCGTCGGGCTTCGACAGGAGGTCATCGATGACCTCGGCGACGATGCCGACCTGCTCCAGGTCGACCCCGGATTCCGGTTCGTCGAAGAGGCACAGCGACGGGCCCTGGACCCCGAGCTTGGCGACCTCCCACCGCTTGACTTCGCCGCCGGAGAACCCGCGGTTGACTTCGCGGTCCAGCAGGTGGTCCACGCCCAGGTCCGCGATGAAGGGATGGTCCTCGGCATCTGCCCCGGCGCCGTGCTCGTCGAGCGTCTGGACGAGCCGGCGGGCGGTGACGCCGGTCAGGCTCGGCGGGCGCTGGAAGGCCATGCCGATGCCCGCGCGGGCACGTTCGTCGATGGACATGTCGGCGAGGTCGCGGCCCAGCAGCGTCGCGGTGCCGGCGACGATGCGGAACGGCCGCACCCCCATGAGGCCGCAGAGGAGCGACGACTTCCCGGAGCCGTTGGGGCCGATCAGGATGTGCCTCTCCCCTTCGTTGACCGTCAGGCCGATGTCGCGGCAAATGACGTCGTCGCCCGCGGCGATGGCGACGCCTTCGAGTTCGAGAATGGGATTGCCGGTCATGCCGGTCCTCCTTGCTTCCGTGCCCCGGATGCCGGGGCGGGCGAATTAGCGTGGGCTACTGACCTAAGGATAGGCGCACCTATGGGAAGCGTCGCCACGCCACCCCCGCACATACCCCCAAGGGCAAAGGCCCGGCCGCCCGCGAATACTTGAATAACCATATGGCCTAAGGCTAGCCTTACCTGTCGTGCGGATCCGTCCGCTCCCCATCCGGCAACCGATCCCAAAGGAATCCGATGATCTCGTTTCTCCTCCGAACCCAGGGCCGCGGCGTGGCCGGCGAAGGCATCGCCGAAGTGCCGTCCGGCACCGATGAAGCGATCCGGCTCCTCCGCCGGCGCCGGGGTCCGGTGATCGTCGGCGCGCTACCGTTCCATCACGGCGACGCACCAGCACTCTTCGCGCCCGAGACATTCCGGGCCGCCCCACCGCCCCGACCGGGGGTCCCGCCCCGGGTGACGGGATGGCGGGAAATCCCCGACAGGAACGAACACACGCGGCGCGTGCGCGAGGCCGTGGACCTGATCAGGGACGGATACGCGGAAAAGCTCGTGCTGTCGCGCGCCCTCGTGCTCGACCTCGAATCCCGCCCCGATCCCGCCGCATTGGCGGACGCGTTCGCCGCGGGCGGCGGCAACGCGTACCTCGCCCTGCTCACGCCCTCCGGGCTCGAATCCGATGCGGCCCATTTGGTCGGTTCCAGCCCGGAACTGCTCATCCGCAAGCGCGGGTCCATCATCTCGTCGCATCCCCTCGCCGGAACGGCGCCCCGGTGCGCGGACCCCGTCAAGGACCACGCCCGCGCCACGGAACTGATGCTCTCGCAGAAGGACCGCGCCGAGCACGCGGTCGTGACCGACGCGATCAAGCGCGCGCTGTCGCCGCTGTGCCTGGAACTCCATGTGCCGGACCGCCCTTCGCTGATGAAGACCGAGCACACCTGGCACCTCGGCACCCCGATCTCCGGCATCCTCAGGGACCCCTCGTGCACCTCCCTCGAGCTCGCGGAACTGCTGCACCCGACGCCCGCCGTCGGAGGGCACCCCGCCGCCGAGGCGCTCCGCTACCTGCGAAAGCACGAGCCGGACCGGGGCTTCTACGCCGGGGCGGTCGGATGGTCCCGGGCCAACGGGGACGGCGAATGGAGGGTCGCCATCCGCGGTGCCCTGCTCCGCGGCCGGCGGGTGACCGCGCATGCCGGCGGCGGCATAGTCGCCGATTCCGTCCCCGCCGCCGAAACCGCCGAAACGACCGCCAAGTTCGGCCCGGTCACCGACGTGTTCTGGCTCGGCCCGGAATGGGCGGCCGCCTCCGCAACCGGCGAACCCGCGACCTCGGGTGCCGCGCAGTGAACGATCCCGCCGCAATCCTGCCCCGGCTCCGCGAAGTCCCCGCCGACGCCGTGCTCGCCGAACGCCCCCCGCTGCCCGACATGCCGCCCCCCTTCGGGCTCCGGCCAGTCGACCCCGACTCCGGGGACCCCGAACTGATCGCCGGGTGGATGGCCCTTCCCCACCTCATCGCCGCCTGGGAGCAGGACTGGGGCCCCGACCGGTGGCGCGCGGACGCACGCGCGCGGCTCGACGGCACCTATTCGATGCCGGCGATCATCCGGTACGAGGACCGCGACGTCGGGTACCTCGAGGTCTACCGCCCCATGCGGGACGAAATCGGCGTCCTGTACGGGGCATCCCCCCATGACCTCGGCTACCACATCGCGATCGGGCGCCCGGAGCTGACCGGGCGGGGCATCTTCGGCCGGTTCATGGCCGAACTCGGCCCGGCGATGCTGCGCAGCGACCCGGAGTGCGAAAAGCTCGCGGTGGAACCCGACTACCGGAACACCGTGGTCCACAAGATCCTGCGCGGCGCCGGGTGGCGCGACGAAGGGGAATTCGACGCCCGGCCCGACCGCAGGATCAGGCTGTTCACCTACGAACGGGGCACCGGCCGATGACGGCCGCGGCGCCGCCGGAGGGCGGCCACGGCGTGCGCACCCGCGGCGACGGCCCGCCCGTCGTCCTGGTCATGGGCCGCGGGCACGGCGGGCGCGTGTGGGAGCTGCACCAGGTGCCGGCGCTGGTGCGGGCGGGATACCGCGTCACCGTGTTCGACAACCGCGGCTCCGGGGTCTCCGCCGGTCACTCCATCCCCTTCACCCTCGACGACATGGTCGCGGATCTCGCCGGCATCATCGAGTCCGAGCACGGACAGCCGGCCTTCGTGGTGGGCACGTCGTTGGGCGCGCGGATCTGCCAGGAACTCGCCCTGTCGCGCCCGGATCTGGTGCGCGGGGCGGTGTTCGCCGCCGGCCACGCCCGCCAGACGCCGGCCCAACTGGCCATGTCCCGGAATTCCGCGGACGCGGATGCCACGCTGCGGGCGGAACACCCCGAGTTCGCGGCCGCGGCGGAGGTGTCTCGCAACCTGTCGGCGTCGACGCTTCTCGACGACGTCGCGTGCCGCGATTGGATGGACATCGTCCGCCACGCCCCCGCGCCCGGCTACGGCGCCCGCCTGCAGGCGATGGTCGATGACGGCCGGGACCGCAGGGAGGCCTACGGGCGGATCACGGCGCGTTGCCTGGCCCTCGCCTACGCCGATGACGCCGTGATTCCACCCGCCCAGGTCCGCGAAGTCGCCGACTCCATCCCGCGGTGCGGGTACGTCGAGCTTCCGCGGACCGGGCACTGGGGGTACTTGGAGCGGCCCGAGGCGTTCAATGCCCTGCTGCTCGGTTTCCTCCGCCTCGGCGGCGGGTGACCCAGGCCCGGGTCACCG